>CAIYXV010000087.1 GCA_903930225.1 uncultured bacterium
GGGTATTTGAAATGTGAAAAAGGCGTGCACCGCCTGGTAAGGCTGTCCCCGTTCAACTCCGACGGCAAGCGGCATACTTCGTTTGCTTCGGTTGAGGTGATCCCGGAGATCGCCGAGGATATCGAGGTCAACATCGATCCGGCCGACCTTAGGGTTGATACCTACCGCGCTTCCGGGCCGGGCGGGCAAAACGTGAATAAAGTGAGCTCCGCGATCCGGATCACTCATCTTCCCACCGGGATCGTGGTCCAGTCGCAATCCGACCGCAGCCAGCAAGCCAACCGGGAAACGGCCATGAAGGTGCTTAAAGCTAAACTTTACGAAATGCTGCTCAACGAGCGCAAAGAAAAAATCGAGGAACTCAAAGGGGAGCGCAAGGCGATCGAATGGGGGAGCCAGATCCGTTCTTACGTTTTTCAGCCGTACACGCTGGTAAAGGACAACCGGACGGGAATGGAAGTCGGCAATGTTGAGAAGGTGATGGACGGGGACGTGGATGTATTCATGGAAGCGATGTTAAAGAAAGGGGATAAAAATGCTTGATCGGATAACCAGGGTAGTGTTCGTTCTGATCCTCTCGGCGGCGGTGATCGTGTCCGGGTTCCTGGGGTACCAGCGGCACGTTATTGAATCGGCCAGCCGGACGGTGGAGCTCGCCATGGATTGGCGCGATATTCAGACCATGGCCGCGCTTTCGAAATTCCCGACCGACAAACTGCTGACCGAGATCAAAGCGCGCGGCATAACCTCGATCGGGGTTTTTGAGGAAACGCTGTCAGACGCGAACGCGCTGGGGGAGATCTATTTTGCCGGCGGTTCGGGCGTAATGAGGTTTAAGGAGCTGAACCCGGTCCTGTCCGGCATGACCGCGAAAAATCTGATAAAGCCGGACGACACCTACATCCTAAGCTATAACCCCGAAGTAAGGAAGCGCTTTCAGGCCCAGATCCACAATGTACTGCCCAAAGGCGACCTGAAAAATATCGGGGAAAAAGTGATTGACATAAATGAGTCCAATATACTGTTGAAAGATATCGGCTTCGGCATTTCTGAAGCGCTCAAGAATTATCTGTCAAAAAAAGGCTTTTCGATCATTCCCCGGATCGCGAATGATCCCAGATACAATATTCCGGGAAAAATAGCGTCGCTTAACGGCTATGACACCATAATATTTGACGGCGAGAAAATACTTGGTTATCCGGACGGGATCGTTCAGCTTTCGCAGCAGCTGAAAAAGTACAAGATAAAATACGGCAACGTCGAGATCGTAAAGCAGGACGGGGACTCGAAGCTTAAACACTTGATGGGCGACCAGATCGTAAGGGTGCACAGCATTCCGAAAGACGAACTGCTCAAGCTGAACAAGGATGAAGCCCTGACCCGGTTCAACCTGGCGGCAAGGGAGCGGAACATTCGATTGATCTACGTTAGGCCTTTCCTGCCGCCGCAGATAGACGAGGACCCGGTAAAATATAATCTCCAGTATCTTTCGGAAATAAAGTCCGGACTGGAGCAGGCCGGATTTGCGATGGGAAAAGCCTCGACCATCGGCCAGATGGCGCCTCTGGGATGGGAGATCATACTGCTGGGCTGCGGCGCGGTGATCTTGACCCTGCTTTTGCTCAACCTTTTTGTCCCCCTGCCATGGTATGTGATGTGGCCGGTTTTCCTGGTCTGTCCCCTGGTCATGGTATATGTGGGGGCGGGGCATAAGGGGTATCCGCTGGAAAAAGGGCTGGCACTTTTAACCGCAGTTATAACTCCCGCGTACGCGGTGATCTCGCAGTACGGGAAAATGGACAAAGCCATCGCTTCCGGGATCATCTTCAATTCGCTCATGATGGTTGTAAATGTCGTGGCGGAATGCGCGATCGGGATTTTTTTGATCATCGGCCTGATGGCGAGCACCAATTTTATGCTGGCCGCGGAGGAATTCATCGGGGTCAAGCTTACGCTGATCCTTCCGGTATTGATCGTGATCGCCTACTTTATGCCCAAGTCAAAAGAAAAACTGCTCGCCCTGCTGGACCAGAAGATAAAAGTGTCGTATCTGCTGATCGGTCTATTCCTGGCGGGAGTGCTGGCGGTGATGCTCGCCCGTTCCGGGAATTTCACCCTGCCGGTGCCGGGATTTGAGAAATACGCCCGGCAGCTGTTGGAGACCATGCTCGGCGTGCGGCCCCGAACCAAGGAATTCCTGATCGGTTATCCATTCCTTGTGATCTCCAGTATATTGCTGTTAAAAGATAAAAAGAACTGGCTCTGGCTGTCGCTCGCGATCGGCGTGATCGGTCCGGCTTCACTGATCAATACTTTTACCCATATCCATTCGCCGATCACGATCTCGATTGTGCGCTCGGTCAACGGGCTGATCCTGGGATTGTTGATCGGAGCGCTTCTGGGGCTAATCTATAAAAAACTACCGATAAAATAGCTTGAATTATTAGGAAATAATAAATATAATTAGCTATTCTGAAAACAAGAAATAATCTTGACGGAAACGCTTTGTTTCCTGCGATCGCGAAGACTGCCATCTTTGTCGTGTTTTTTAGTTTATTTTTTTCTCCTATCTCAGCCAGTGCTTCTACCTGGTATGTGAATTGCGATACCGGCGTTAATACCACAGAGAGCGGATACGGCACCTCCGAAGCGTTGCCCTGGAAAAATATAACCTATGCCTCCACTCAGGCAGGAGCCGGCGACATTATTTATGTTGCGGCTGGAATTTATAATGCCGCCACCGGAGAAAGCTTCCCGATCAACATTGCAGCCGGCGGATACGTTAGATCGACGGCTTCGCCTGCCGCATCGGCGACCATTGACGCGGGATCAAACGCAAGGGTGCTTACTCTTAATTTTAATTCCACTCTCGAAGGATTTACGGTCAGGAGTTCGGGAGCCGCGGGAGGCAATGGGCTGGTTTATTTTGCGGATGACGCCAAGATGATCAATAACTTTATTTATGCTTCTGGGTCTAGCGCAAATGCATTATATGTGGCTAGTGCGGCCGATAACTCATTAATAGAAAATAACAATATTTCCGCTGTGGCAGGAAGCAGCACGGGGATCTATCTGGGCGATTCCGCGGACAATGAGACGATAAGGAGCAATACGATCGAAGCGGGGGCCAGCGGCACCGGTATAAATTTGAGCGCCAACAATTCAAATTACAATATAACCGGGAATGTGATCCGGGGGCAGGGGAGCGGGTATGGGATAAACAGCAGCATCATTTACAGCGGGAACATAAGCACGAACGAGGTTACGAATTTCGGGGAAGGGGTGAGGATCCACGCCCGGAACGGGACGACGATAAATATTTATAGCAATACTATTTTGAAGAATACAGTGGGGATACGCGCCGCTTATGGTAATTATACCCCTAAGACATTGAACGCGAAGAACAACATCATCTGCGGATCAGCGGATCTGGGGAGCTTTATGAACGGTATGAACGGGATGATAAACGATGAGGGGACGTTCAACTCCAGCTACAACGATATCTGGAACGTGAACCATCCTTATTCGGCTTCGATCAGCGGGAAGACAGGGGATATCGCGCGCTATCCGCGGTTTGTGAGCGTGGAAGCGGACGATTACCGGATATGGGGGGATTCTCCTTGCGCGGCGGCGGGAGAATTCGTAACTTACATGGGTTGTTATCCTCCAGTGGGCGGTTCATCGAACATCACTTCCGAGAGCTGGGTTATGCCGGGGCCGGATGACGGGGGCGGGGACGGAAGTTACGGGAATCCGTGGAAGACGATCAAAAAAGGATTATATAGGACCGAATATATCGTGCACGCGAACGCGGGGACATACAATGCAGCGAACGGCGAATCATTGCCGGCTGCTCCGGTGACCCTGGCGCAGAACCAGTATCTCCGGTCGGAGGCGTTGCCGACGGTGACGGCGACGATCGACGGAGGAAGCGCGGCGCAGCATGTGGTATTGCAGGGCATAAATACCACTCTTGAAGGATTTACGGTAAAAACGACGAACGCCAACACGAGCTATTACGGGGTATTAGCGTACGAAAATGCGGCTGTGCTGAACAATAGCATATTTATTTCGGCAAGAGGGGTCGGGTTGGATGGAGCCGGGGCAAAAGTAAAAGCGAATACGGTAAAAACTGATTCCTCGGCATACGATATTTTATTGACGGGCAACGGTGACAGTTGCGTGATAGAAAATAATGCGATCGATGCAAAGGCCGGGACCAGCACGGGGATCTATCTGGGCGATTCCGCGGACAATGAGACGATAAGGAACAATACGATCGAAGCGGGGACGGGCGGCACCGGCATATCCATCAGCGCCAACAACTCGAATTACAACATAACCGGGAATGTGATCCGGGGGCAGGGGAGCGGATACGGGATAAACA
>CAIYXV010000088.1 GCA_903930225.1 uncultured bacterium
AGTCATTAAGTCATTCGTCATTAGTCATTTATAAATAATACTTCCCTTCGAACACGAATTCAGCCGGGCCTCTCATCAGTATATGCTGATCGTCCCCCCATTCGATATCGAGCGCGCCGCCGGGAAGATGGACCTCAACATGCCGTCCGATAAGCCCTAATATAAAACCAGCCGCAGCCGCCGCGCAGGCGCCGGTGCCGCAGGCAAGCGTCGCACCCGCCCCCCGCTCCCATACTTTGATCTCGATCCGGTTCTCGCTTATCACCCTTGTGAATTCAACGTTCGTGCGGTTTATAAAATGCGGGTCATGCTCGATAAGCGGCCCGATCTCTGATAGATCGATATTTCCGTATGTCTCATCATCTAAGAACGTAATGGCATGCGGGTTGCCCATAGATATTTTTTTAAAATCGAACCCTGCCAGGTTTACCATGCCTTCGTCTTTTGGTATCCCCATATCGACCTCGATCATCGATATGCCGCCGTCCGCTCCCTTGATAATTGCGGGAACGATTATTCCGGCCAAAGTTTCAACCGATATGACCTCTTCTTTGAGCTTATCGGTCTCGTAAACGTACCGGGCAAAACAACGGATGCCGTTGCCGCACATTTCCGGCTCCGATCCGTCGGAATTGATCACCTGCATGCGGTAATGCGCCTTTTGCGAGGGATGAACGATCAGCAGGCCGTCAGCCCCTACCCCAAAGTTGCGGTCGCAGATCCCTATCGCCAGCTTTTTAAGGTCGAGCCCGTTAAGCTTCTCCGACCGGGAATCGATCAGGATAAAATCGTTGCCTAAACCCTGCATTTTATAGAAGTTTATTGCCGCTTTATCGTCCATATATGATAAGAAATGTTAGCATTTTTATAGGGGGTTTACAAGATGACCTGTACGGATAACAGAGTAAAGGCAAGTTCGATCTTACGGCGTTGAAGTTATTTTCTCCCATCCTGAAGCAGTATAAACTTTCAATTTATGTAAGGTCGTATCATAACAGATGGTCCCTTCCTCTGTCACGGTAGTAGTAGGAAGCATTTCATTTGTATGGGACATTCTAACTCCTTTTCCGGCATAAAAATATCCGGCATAACCGGCATTTGAGATCCCAAAAACCCCAGGACCGGAGCCCGAGCTCCCATAAACCCCGGCATTGTAGATTGAGAATCCGTCAATCCCGGCAGAGGTGGTCGAGCTTCCATAAACTCCGGGAGCAGTAGCTGAGTTTCCATAAACCCCATACCCGTTCCCCTCATTTATTCCGTAGATACCGGCCGAATGTGAATCTGACAAATTCGATGTCATGTGTCCAATAATAGCGTACGCGTTAACCGCGGTTGAACTGCTCTCCCCTGAGATAACAGGGCACTCGCTGGATACCAGGCTAAAACTTCCCTTCGGGTTTAGCGGATATAAATAATTTGGGGTCGGCGCCGAGCTGGCATGCATGCCGTCAACCGTATCCGCATTTCCGCCAATAGCTGAATCCGCCACCCCTGCCCTATAAGCGTACGGGACAGAGATCAAAGGGAGGCGCGGGGTCATCTCGTTATCCGTCCCGGCTTTGATCCCCAGATATCTGGTCGTGCCGTCAAAGACCGCTGGGCCGATCGGATTCACGCTCCCGAGCCGGACCGAATAAAGTCCCGCTTCAACCGTAACCGCTTGCGTTTCGGTCCAGAGCAGGCTCCCGCCCGCCGCGCCACTGTAGATCGAGAATAAAATGGACAAAGATGGATTGGTTATGGCGTGACCGGAAGCGTCCTTTAAAATCCCCTGAAAGTTGATCTGCCCGGGAACGGCAGCTGATGAAATCGCAAAAGCGGATAAGAGAAAAACAAGTATCACTATGATTTTTTTCATGACTTTATCTTTCAGTTCTTTCAACCAGTTCGTTGGCTTATTTCTTCTTAGGTTTCGGTTTTACAGCCGGCTTTTTCACAGCCTTGGGCGCGGCTGTTTTAGCTTTTGGCTTTACAACCGGCACGGACACGGCTGGCGCCGGCGCTATCACAGGCACAACTGCTGGAGAAGGAGCTGGTGAAACGACCGGTTTAGGCTTCGGCATCTCCGGCATAAATGACAGTGTGAAGAAATGGGTGCTGTTGACGGCCAAAGATCCGTCATTGAAATACGCGTAATCAAATCCCAATCCGTTTATCTTAAGCCCGATCCCGGCCATTAGATTCATTACCGACGACGAATTGCCTGTCGGTACGTTTTCCAGCCCGCCTCTCAAGGCCAATAGCGGCAGCGGTTTCCATTCCACTCCCGCGTGCGCCGCGAACGGCATCAGGTCTAAGTCAGCGTTGACCAGAAAATTATTCGGCAGGGAATAATTTAATCCGCCTTTGAGGTTCATGGCCACCGGTTCGTTGACACCGGTCCCCCAGTTGATCCCGGTCGGGAGAACGTTCTGCGCGGCTACGCCCAGCGTCAAAGCTGAATTTAATTTATATAGTAAACCAAGGTCGAGGCTGAATCCGGTCCCGCTCGACTGGCCGGAAAAGCTCTTTGAGAACATCTTCAGCGATCCGCCCGCCGCCAGCTTGTCGTTCAGCTCTTTACCGAACGCCGCGGCGATGGTGGAGTTGGAATAATCAAATGAATTGCCCGAAGCGGTGACCCGGCTGTTCGCGTCCCTGGTCGTGGTTTGAAGCCCGGTGGCCCCGCCGCCCAGGTAGCACATCCCGCCCCCGATCCCCTGGTACTTTGTCGCTCCGCCCAGCATCGTGTAATTCATCTCGCCTTCGAGAAGTGAGGTGTACATTGAAGTCGCGCCCCAGTTCTCCAGATACGCCGCGTTGGCCGGATTGACAAAGATCGCGTTAATATCGCCGGGCGCTGTAACGTTAGTCCTTCCCATCGCGATCGAGCGCGCTCCGATCCCCAGGCTCATCGGGTCGATTGACGTTGATGCAGCATTTGCCGCCCCGCAGATTAGTATTATAATAAAAAGTCCTGCAGTCATGCAGTCAAGCAGTCTTGATGTCATGTTTTTCATTTTATCACCGCTATTTTAGTCCGGCCGATCGGCTTGCCGCCCGAAACGATCCTCAAGAAGTAGATGTCGTTGCCCAGCGTCTCCCCGAAGTCAGACTTGCCGTCCCACGAAACTTCGTTGTATCCCGCCTGCGCTCCCGCCTGTCCCGACGCAAAGCTCCGCTTGTACACCAGCCGTCCGATCATATTGAAAATGTAGATCGATGTGTCCCCGTCCTTGCTCAACTGGTACGCGATCACTCCCGCCCCGTGGTTGGGATTAAATGGATTCGGGTACATATAGACGCTGGTCGCCTTCAGGTCTCCCGTGTCCACCTTCAGCGACTGGCTTATGATCGTCGTATTCCCCGAGGTATCCACCGCGCGGATCGAAATGCTGTGATCCCCGTCCGCCGTTATGTTCAGCTTGTAGCTTAAGGCTCCGGTCGCCGCGTTGTAACTTGACGATCCGGTGAGATTAGCGAACGTTACCGCAACTCCGTCCACCTCTACCGAGCTAGCAGCAATGTCGATCGCGGTCTCATCGGTTACCGTCGCGGTCAGGGTGCCGTCTTTCTTTATATAATCATGGCTGACCAATGATTTGCCGTCCATCTGAGTATTCGATATTACCGGCGGGGTCGTGTCTCCCGAATAGATCGAGAATCCCAATCCGCCCGAGATCCCGATGTAATTGGCGCTTACGGACTTGCCGACCGCCGACGCGCCCACCGCCGAGGTGCCGGAATAATTTGATGAAGAAGAATTGCCTCCGCCCGCCCCCACGATCGACATGGGCGACGAATAGTTCGTACTGCTGGCGGCAAATGCGACTGCCGGCAACAAGAACAATAAAACCATCAAAGTTATTTTCTTCATATACCTATCTTATAATACTTTATACCCGACATTGTCAGTGTCAAGTGTTTTTTTTAAAAAATCAATTCGCCTCAAAAGAAACGGAATTCCATTTGCTGTTAAAATATACTTTCAGTTTTTTGTTAATGAAATCCCAGTACATCGTTCCTTCCTGGGTGCCGGTGTATTGAGGTACGCCGGTTAAAATCAGGGCGGGGTCAACTCGTGTTCCTTTCCCGCCGACAAAATTCCCCGCGTATCCGGTGGCGGCGGGATCAGTTGAAGCTCCGCCGAATACACCGGTCCC
>CAIYXV010000089.1 GCA_903930225.1 uncultured bacterium
AATAGCCAACCGCCTCTAAAGACGAAGATTTACTCCCGCTGACGAAAATCGCTCCGATCATCTTAAAAACTCCGATATTTTCCGGCATATAAATTGCTGTTTGTTATCCGGGGTGATATAGATGGAGATAAAAGGGGAGCAGAAAGTAACGATCATCGGGCTAATGGTCGCGGTGGCCGTCGGCAGTGCGGTTTATTTTTTCAATCACGCCGTCTGTCCGGCAAAACCGTCCCAGCTGCTTGACCAGCCGGAAAAGGTATTCGAAGCCAAATCCGATCCCTCACTTGTGGTCCATGTTTGCGGGGCAGTGAGAAGGGAAGGGGTGTACCGGATGCGGGCGGGCGACCGCGTACTGGACGCGGTCCGGATGGCGGGCGGCGCAGTGATCAACGCGGACCTTTCCGCTTTGAATCTCGCGGAAGAAATAAAGGACGGGGTGAAGATAACCGTTCCCCAGAAAGTTCAAATCATCGCCTCGGGAACGGTATCCGGCCAAAAAAGCGGATCAATGCCCGAAAACGCTAAAATAGTCAACATTAATACCGCTTCCGCCGGTGAGCTTGACGCGCTTCCTGGTATCGGCCCGGCGACTGCGCAAAAGATCATTGAGGCGCGGCCATTTTCAAAGCCGGAAGATCTTATAAAGATCCCGCGCTTCGGTAAAAGCAAATTCGATAAGATCAAAGACAGGGTATGCATATAGATCGCGGGATGAGAGAGTCTTTAGATACCCACGATTTAAATCGTGGGTATCTAAGATCCAGCCGAATGAGCAGATATTTTCATGTATGGTTCACGACAAAACGCAAAAAACACTTCTTAATTGACGTGGTTGATCGGCAGCTTCATGGAATTATCTGGAATATATGCATAGAAAAAAGGATAGAGCTACTCGCGTATGAAACCATGCCTGATCATGTCCATTTATTGATAGGAGCCAATTCATTGAAAGATCTAATGAATTCAGTAAAAAAGATAAAAGGGATATCTTCAAGGCGATTATCGCTCGAATTCCGCGCTCTGAAATGGCAGTGTCATATTAATAATATATGGGCAAAGGGATATGGATACAGAGAAATACCGGATAATCAGATCAAAGTTGTGATCGGATATATTAAGAATCAAAGAAAACATTTGTTTATAGCCGGAGAATACGAAAATACCAGCTGTAAGGCTAGGAGCAATACCCACGAATTAATTCGTGGGTATTGCCGAATATTGGCAGGGGGAAATACCTACGATTTAAATCGTAGGTATTTCTAAATGTATGTTTAAGCGCCCGCTGGTCGTAATAGCGGTCCTTTACGCGCTTATAATACCCACGATTTCAAGAGTGATAATGAGGTGCAGGATGAATAAATGTACATTGGCAGAGAATAATACCCACGATTTAAATCGTGGGTATTATTGATATGTTCAAGCGTCCGCTGGTGATGATCGCGATCATTTACGCGCTGATCATCATTACCGTCCGTCCTTTTATTCCGGTCCCGGAAAAGACCTTTATCAATAACGATCAGCCGCAAACCGGGCCCATCCCCGCGCTAAGCCAAAAATTTATGTCGGTGATCAAACAGACAACGCCCGCTCCCTATGACGCCCTGCTGGGCAGCATTGTCTTTGGCACCAGCGTTTCCCCGCTCGATCCCGATCTCAAGGAGAGCTATAAAAAAGCCGGCCTCGCGCATCTTTTGGTTGCGTCCGGAACGCAGGTCTCGATCCTGATCGGCGTCTGTCTGGTCGGGATGAGGTGCTTTAATGTTCCAATCAGCCTCGGCGTGATCTTTACCTCGATCGTAAATATTTTATTTGCCCTGGTTTCCGGCTGCGGGGCATCGATCGTGCGCGCGGCGGTCATGGGAGAGATCACGCTGTTTAGCCTCTGGCTCAATAAAGATACTGAAATGTACACCTCTCTTTCTCTTTCGGCTCTGGTCCTTATGATCCACGATCCGCTGGTGCTTTTTGACATTGGTTTTCAGCTGACGTTTGCCGCGACCTGGGCGCTTTTTTACCTGGCGCCGAAAATAGAGGAAAAGCTTCAAAGGCTTGCCATGTTCCAGGAAGAGGGGCCGGGAATGCTTCCGGCGCTGGCTTCGGTCTGCCTGGCGCCGATCCTGGCGACCATTCCCATCACTATGTTTAACTTCAACCAGTTCTCCCTGGTCGCGTTCTTTACTAACCTGATCGTCCTGCCGTGCGTTGAGGTCATAACCGTCATGGGATTTATTTCGACCGCGATCGGATGCCTGTTTTTGCCGGCGGCTTACGCTCTAAACGGCGCCCTTTATCTTTTGCTTATCCTTCTCAACGAAATCGTGTATACTTTTACCAGTTTGCCGGGGGCCTGCCTGTATATCGCGGCTCCGCCGTTTTTTGTGTTTGTGCTTTATTACGCCGGACTGATCTATTATTTTGAGGGGAAAATGCGTTTAAAAGAAATAGGCAAAATATTGGCCGTGATTATAACGGTGATCGGGTTGATGTCGGCGCTGGCCCCGGTCTTTGCTTCAAAACAGCTGACCGTATCCGTGATCGACGTGAGGCAGGGGGATTCTATATTTATAGAGGCGCCTTCCGGCCGCACTATGCTGATCGACGCGGGTCCCAAATATAGAAAAAGCGATGCCGGGAAGAGATGCGTCCTTCCTTTTCTTCACAGTAAAGGGATAAACAAGATCGATATCGTGGTGCTGACCCATCCCCATGACGATCACGTCGGCGGCATGGTCTCGGTATTAAAAGACCTTCCGGTCGGCCTGGTGCTTGATTCCGGGCAGGCCCATACCAGCCGCGCGTATCTGAATTTCTTAAAGACAATCGACCAGAAGAACATCCCATACAAAATAGCACGGGCGGGCCAGGCGATAGATCTGGGCGCGGAGATAAAAGCGGTGATACTCAATCCGCAGGAGCCGTTCATTGAACAATCGGCGCTGAACAATAATTCGGTCGTGATCAGGCTGACTTACGGTAAAGTTTCATTTATGCTGACCGGGGACATGGAAAAAGAAGGCGAGCAGCGGGTGATAAGTTCGTACAAGGGAAGCCTGCGGGCGCAGGTTTTGAAAGCGGGGCACCACGGCAGCCGTACCGCGAGCTCTCAGGAATTCCTGAACAAGGTTCGTCCGGAGATCGCGCTGATATCGGTAGGGGAGCACAACCAGTTCCATCATCCGCACCCTTCAACGCTTAAGAAATTCGATGAAATGGGTATCAAAACCTTCCGCACCGACCGCAACGGCGCCATTACCGTAAAATGTGACGGGGAAAAATATTCTATCGAGACTCTAAAGTAGCCGGTTTGGTCTTGGCTTCTCCGGTCGAGGGGACCGATACCGCGGTAAATGATTTGGTCGGGGTTTCAATTATTTTTGCCTTTGCCGCTTCCATCGTCGACGGTTTTGAGAGCTGTCCCGCCGCGGAGATCATCCCGGTGTTCCAGAAGTCATTAACTTTTTTCTGAATGGGAGAGGTGCGGTACAGGACTTCGGCCGCTTCCGAGCGCGGGAACGGCTTGGCCGGTTCAAAATTCCAGCCCTCAAGGTATTTAAGCAGGCCGGCTTCTTTTGCCGGCAGGATGAATTTATTGGCCCAGAACGTGTCTTTGAGATCTTTGAATGCCACTCCATCTTTTTCCGCAAGCTTGGCGAAACGCGCCAGGATGGTCACCCCTTCGGCGCGGTTAAGCACCTGATTGGGACGGAAGGTTTTATCCGGATAACCGGTCACCAGCCCCAGCTCAACTCCATAATTGACGTAGGGAGCGTACCAGGCGGTTCCTTTTATATCCTTGAACTTTACCTCGCTCTTTGCCTGTTCCCATTTATCATCTTCAATGTTCCCGGTCCTTACTAATAGGGCGGTCAATTCAGCGCGCGTGATCCCTTTTTCGGGACGGAAAGTGTTGTCAGGATATCCTTTGATCAGGCCGAGCACCGAGTTGAGCGCGATCGGCGCCAGCGCCCAGTAATCCATTGCCACGTCGTTAAAGGGCGCGATCCTCAAGACTTTTACTTCATCGGTTATGCGGAAAGATTCGGACGGCAGGTAGCCTTCGAGCGCGATCACGTTCCGGCCGAAGTTGAGAGGGGTTGAGATCTCGATGGTCCCGGTCTGCGTTATCGGATATCCGTTGCGGCGGACATCGGTTAGATCGACCAGCTCGAATACTTCCCTTACCTCGGAGGTCGATTCGAAGAGCGGCACTGTCCAGACGGTCTTCTGGTCCGAGATGATCTTACCCTTGGCCTCGGCCCGCAGCGTAACCGATTCGAGCGAAGTTATACTGCGGTCGGCCGGGAAAAGGAATTTGAAACCTGAAACTTTCTTTTTCATTTTTTTGCTGTAAGTAACGATCCGGTCGCCGACATAGGAGAGCGAGAAGTAGTGGGGGGTATCCCCGGTGATCCCCGGCCGCGGCGCGAACGCATAATCAAAACGGAAAGCGGTATTTTTCAATCCGGCGCCAAAGGTGAACCCGGTATCGCCGTTCTCCTGGTTGATCCCCGCCCGGAGCGCGAGCATACTGATCGGCGTCCATTCCAGACCGGCATGGAACTGGAGGCCGGCTCCCATAACATCCCTGGGCAGGTCCATATCGAGGCAGGCGACCACGTTCTGGTCGTTTTGCAGGAAAGCTTCTCTGGTATCGGGGCCAAACAGGTTCAGCGCTCCGCCCAGCTTAAGGTAGCCGCCGAGTTTTTCGGAAGCGGTGTTCCAGGCCATGCCGCTGCCCAGAAAATTCTGGACATTCGCCCCGAGATTAAGATAATGGTAAGGTTTGTATGACGCGGATAGGTCGACCCCGAACGCGCCCGCGTGATTGAACTGCCCTCCGCCGTTTAAGCTCTCGTTGAAGAACTTTAAATTGCCGCCGACCGACAGGTTATTCCAGGAGAGGGGGCGGGCGTAGGAAAGAAAGATGACATTGCTGTCCTGGCTTAACGCCTCGAGCGATGAATTGAGCACGATGCGGCCGGTCCCCGGATCGCGGCTGGTAGGGAATGACCCGCCGGTCTGCGCTCCGGCAAAGCCGACGCCGAAAGTTCCCCAGCCGGTAGGGACCACCCAGCTTCCCAGCGTGTAGGAAGTTTCATTCAGCATTAAATTCCTTGATAGCCCCATTATTTGCGGGAACTCAAGGTTAGCGAGGCCGGACGGGTTGATAAAAAGTCCTTCCCCGTCGTTGGACAGGCCGACATGCGCGCCGCCCATCCCCAACGTACGCCCGCTGTAAATGGTGCGGCTGATGTCTGTGGCCGTACCGGTATCTGCCAATGCAGGAAAACTAAAGATTAATAAGATCAATACAATAACAATAAATCCGAATTTCCTAAATCCGAATTCCGAACAAGGTGCCACCTTCGCCCGCCTTTGGCGAGGCTTCGGCGGATTATATGGAAAAAATACATTGTTCGGATTTCGGACTTTCGGATTTTGGATTTTATGCGTCATTTTAGCACCGTCGCTTTGCCTTTTGAGAGTACTTTACCGTCGCCGACGATCAAATAGATATAGATACCGTTGCCGACCAGATGGCCGTTGTTATCTTTCCCATCCCAGGTTACTTCGTTGTAGCCGGCTTTGCCGCCTTGCGCGGCGGAAGCAAAGGTCTTCTTGACGATCAAGCCGCCCATCAGATCGTAAATATTCAAACTGATGTTTGATGATTTGGATAGAGTGTAAGAGATGCTGGTCGGGCCGGACTCCGGATTGAACGGGTTGGGATAATTGAGCGGTATCCCCTGCAGGGCGAGATCGCCGCTGGCCTGAACGGAAAGATCGATCACTTCTTTGGAGGTGATCTTTCCCGCGCCATCGATTGCTTCGATCCGGATGGTGTACTGGCTGTCGGTCAGGTCCGGTGAATAGCTTCCTCTCAAGATATAAGCGTTCCCGGTGTCCGGGGTGAGCGTTAAGGGAAGGACCGAAATAATGGCGGTCTTCTGGTCCTTAAGATAGCTTTTTCCCGTGACCGGAAGCTGGTTGCTTATGACCGTTATGCCGAACGACGGGTTCTTGGCAATGGTATCGCCGTTTAAGATATTGGTGCCCAGAGACTGCAAGCCGATCTCGGGCCGGTCCCCGATCACGTAAAAATCATATGTAACATAAGTCGAGTTCACATTCCCGGCGGCATCACGGCATCTGACCGCGACCTCATGCGAAGCCACCCCGCGAGTAAGGGAAGACGGCGGTATCCAAAGGAATCTTTCGGTCGGGGAGTTGAACGTGCCGTCAAGCGGAACAGCTATGGTCCAGCCGCCTCCGTCCACCCTGCATTCAACGCTTATGATCGCGGACCCGGCGTCAGTCGCGATCCCGGTCACGACCGGCTGGTTGTCGGTAATGACATCGTTCGGGAAGCGGTTGAACACGGCGGCGGGAGGCGTATTGTCGAGCTGTGAGCCGGTGGTAAAGCTGATGGAATAGGACTGGGTCATATTTATCCCGGTCGTATCTTTCGCTCCGGTGCCGATGGTTAAAATATAATTGGCGGAAGAAGCGAACGGTCCGTGATCGATGGTAAGCACCGTTGCGCTGTTGTTCCAGGCGTAGCTTGCTCCGAGAACGGGCTGGGACCAGTTAAGGGCGTTCTGCGTGTCGGACGCGCTCATTGGTTTGGTAAAGGCGATCCGGACGCTTTCATTCAGCGGAACGCTTGTACTGCCGTCGGCAGGGGAGGACCGCATTAGATCTACCTGCGGCGGCAGGTTGGCCATGGTGTGAGAAAAGTTGCGGGCGGAGTTGGGCCCGAGCGCGAACTGCTCCCAGTACACATCAGAGTATCCCGCTTGCGGAGTGACCGTGTTCCGGGCGATCTCCGTCCAGTAAGGCGTTTTGTAGGATGATTGAATAAAGCCGTTGGTATATACCTTGTAAACATTGAAAGTGGTCGGGAACTGTATCCCGGCGGAGGTGCGGACGCAGGGAACGCCCGCGATCTCGCTGTAATGGTTGTCGTGGATGTGCCCGCAGAAAACCCCGGCGATGATATTTTTATAATTTGAGATCAGCGTCTGGACCTCGGCGATATTCATTACCTGGATCTTGTCGTAGTCAAGCGTCCCGCCGGTCACTTCTTTTATGACATCGTCCGGGATATGTTCGCTCCTGACATCGGTTACCGGGTGATGGACAAAAATAAAGCATTTCTGCCCGGCGGTCTGCGCCGCCGCCAGCTGGGCCGACAGGTATGACGCTTCGACCGAGGCCTTCTGGTCCGAGCTCCTCATTGAGTCGAGCATGATGAAACGATACCCATTATTAACGAATGAATAATTAAAATCGGAATCGACCGCGGGATTGGCGGCGGCAAGCGGCGGATACAGCACTCCCAAATTCGCGGTCACCCAGTTGCCGGCGGTATAACTGCTGACCTTATCGTGGTTACCGGGTATGGGATAGATCGTGTTGTGGGTCAGCCGGTTAAGTTTTATCCGCACGCTCTCTTGTCCGGCGTATTTCGGCGCGCCTTCGACATTGAAGATATCATCGCCGTAGGGAGAATAAAGATCGCCCGCGATGACCCCGTCCTCGATCTGGTCGCCCTTTAATATAGTGAAGGCCGCTCCATTCGTGACCGACGGATCCAGCTGTGAAATGTTGTTTATGCCCTGCACGATGCCGTCCATGATCTGCGTGCTTTTTGAGTACGGCCTTCCCCTGGCGCCGGAGGTGTCCAGCTTTCCGTCGGCGTACTGAGTATCGTTAATGGTCGCGAAGCTGAACAGATACGCGCCCGAGGGCGGGGTGAGGGTGGTGAAGGTTGATTCGGTTGAAACCGTGCTGGCCGCTCCGCTCCCAACATAATATTTATAACTCGTTCCGGGAGAAAGGCCGTTCAGGACCGCGTAATGATAGATGGTCGATTCGGACGACGAATATTTCGGGTTGGCACCGTCGATGAACCCGATCCCGGCAAAGACTTTGGCGTCGGACGCCGCGTCGGTCGTCCAGGTAATGATCGCGGTCGTGTCGGTAAGGGTCGAGACCTCAACGTTCGAAATGGTCGCCGCGTATGAAATCCCAAATCCCAAGCAACAAATCCCAAACAATACCAAAGCGCTAATATTTAAATATTTTAATTTGAGATTTTGGGATTGTCTGGAACTTGTAATTTGTGATTTGTTATTTTTCATTTTAAAACCTCAAGCTAATCGTCAAAGTATTGACGAACTTCAATACCGCCATTACCTTCCCGAAATCCATATTGTTCTTGTCGTCATCCGAAAGAGAGGAATAAGCGGCGCCGCTCGAGCCGGGGTCAAGTACCGAGGCATAGGTCGCCTGCCACCAGTCCTTCTTCAAGTAAAAGCTGTAATAGTTGAGCCGGGTGAAGTCGGCATTAAGCGTATCGAGCTGGAGCGCGTAAACGAATGGCAGGAGATTGATGCCGAAGGCGCCCCCCAGATCGAGACCCATAATACTAATATTGGAGCCGAGATCAAGCTTCATCGGCAGCATGCCGAATTTAAAGACCTTATCCAGGGAATCGCGGGTTGAGCTATCGACCGCCCCGCCGAGCGTGGGCTTGAGCATGGCGGTAAGCCCGCCCCTGAACCAGACCGGCAAAATAAACAGCTGGGTCTCGAACGCCCCGCGCAGGAACTTGATATCGCTTACCGTCATGGTCACATACTGCGAATTCGAATCCGAATACTGGAAGGAGATCGGGTTGTTCTGCATCTCGTAATCAAGGGCGATCAGGAAAGGCTTGCGCAGAGCGGCCCCGATCTTGGTCCTTTGCGGAAGCGTGACCGGGATATTGGCCAGCATTCCCAGGTTGTCGGGAACCCCCGGCGCGGACTGGAAAGTGTCGGAGAAAAAGTTAAAGCTGGTGCCGGCCGGATCGATCAGGCTGCCGGTCTCATTGGTATTGATCCGGGAGGTCGCGTACGCCACTCTTCCCGAACCTTTAAAATCAAGCGCGGCGCCGTTCAGGTTCTCAAAGTCCAAGCTCAAGCTCAAAATATTACCGAAATCATAAATGGCCCCCAGGTCCATCTTCAGGGCCGAAGCGGAGTAGAAGCCCTGGTATTTACTTTCCGCGACCGTTTCTCCCGCCGGCACATTGAAGTAACGCTTGGTGTATCCGGCTTGAGACCCGTACTGGGTGGGATCGGTGATCCATTGGATCACCGAGGCTTCGCTATTGGGGTCGAAGTTCGGCACATAAAAGTAAACATCTCCGGTGCCTTCTTTGACCATGACCTTGACGGAGTTA
Source organism: uncultured bacterium (assembly GCA_903930225.1). GTDB lineage: Bacteria > Margulisbacteria > WOR-1 > XYC2-FULL-46-14 > WPAF01 > CAIYXV01. Next base: position 9,230 of record CAIYXV010000089.1, read on the forward strand.
TCGATATTGGCGGTGGCCGAGATCGGGGTTAGGTTGGCCCCGACCGACAGCCCCTGCCAGCGGGCGGCGCCGGAAAGCGTGATATCCGATTGCACATTGATATCGTTATGCGAATCGGAGACCGCGCTGAAAGGGATCTTTTGGTTCTGGTTCAAAAATCCGCTCCAGACCGAAGCTTCGCTGGTATAAGTGTACGGCGTCCCGCCGGAAGGCTTGTAGGAGTAAGTGAGCCTTCCGTTGGTGGTGGAGATCCCCGAACCCATGAAGTTGCTCACATTCATCAGATCGATCGAGGATTTCCACTGCGCCGGAAAATCCCCGGCCAGGTTGAAGGTGAGCCCGGTATCCCCGCGGGTCGATACGCCGAAGGCGAACATATCGCCGACCTTGATCGCCTGCTTGAAATTGATGCCGGAAGAAACGGTCGAATAATTAAGGTGGCCGGTGTATTCCCGGGTGGTGGCGAGCGTGGCGTTGGGGTCCGATGTGAAAAGCACGGCGTTTATGAACCCGGTGTTGTTGCTGCCGACCTCAAAGGTCGCGTCCTGTATGTCGTATTTTTTCAGGAAGGGCGGGCTGACCGAGGTTGTGCTAAGGCCAAAACTGGTTTCCGCGTTCTTTATTTTTCCCAGCCCGGCGGGGTTCCAGAGCACGGTATCTATGCCAAAGCTCAAAGCCGAATAATTACTGCCCAGACCGGGGAGGGGATCTTCGACCCCGGGAACCTGTAAAATGATATTTCCATAAGGGAAATCGTTCGCGGCCGTCGCCGCGGTTGCGGCGGCAAAGAAGATCAAAATGAAGATCGCTAATGTCTTTCCTGCAGGCATTGTAATTATCATAACTTATAGATCATTAATGTCAAGAACAAAATATGCTAAAATGGATGAAATGAAAAAGAACTGGGACATCAGCAGAAAGGTCATCGGCCTCACCGGATCGATCGCGGCTGGGAAAAGCGAGGTCGCAAAGAACCTCGCCCACCGCGGCGCCTATATTATAGAAGCGGATGAGATCGGCCATAAGCTGCTGCTTCCCCGATCGGAGGTTTGGTCGAGGATCCTTGGGACATTCGGGCCGCAAATTTTAAAGTCCAGCGGCGCGATCGACCGCAACAAGCTCGGCAAGGTTGTGTTTGCCGACCGTAAAAAACTGCGTAAGCTCAATGAGATAATGCATCCGATGATCAAAGACATGATCGAACACATGATCAGCAAGATGCGGTCAAGGACCATCGTTATAAACGCGGCGCTGCCGCAGCTTTTTTCTGGACTGGTCGACCTGGTGATCGTGGTCGATGCCTCAAAAGCGGTCAGGCTCGCGCGCCTGCTTAAGAAGGGCGTATCAAAAGAACAGGTGCTAAAAATGATAAACTCGCAGATGAGTAAAGCGGCTTACCTTAAACTGGCGGACATTGTGATCACAAACAATGGCACCAGACAGTCGCTGGCGGATAAAGTAAAGGGGTTGATGTAACCCCATACTAAAGTATGGGGAATAACAAGATGACTTGTGTGTTGCTTAATTCCCCACACTTCAGTGTGGGGATTCCTAGCTGTAGGGTAAGCAGAACCCCATACTAAAGTATGGGGAATAACAAGATGAAATATTATTATGTCTGGCGAGGTGGAACAGACCCCATACTAAAGTGTGGGGAATAACAAGATGAAGTATTATCATGTCTGGTTTCAAACTAAATTCAAAAAGTTCATGCTGGTTGATATTATTGACAGTAGGATTCACGAACTGTTTAAACAAATATCTGAAGAAAAGGATATCCGGTTAGTCGCCAGCGGATCAATGCCAGATCACGCGCATTTGTTGGTAGGCCTAGAAAATAATCAAGATCTATCATGGGCAGTTAAACTGTTTAAAGGGATCTCTTCACGGAAAATATTCCAGGAATTCATAATGCTGAAACAAGATTTTAGGACAAATAACTTTTGGGCGCGAAAATATGGAGCAAAAGAGGTTGCGGCGGAAGGACTGCAGGCGACGGCCGATTATATTCGTAACCAGAAGAAGGACTTACATATTATATAATTCCCCACACTTCAGTGTGGGGATTCCCAATAATGCCGAGTAAAGCCTCATACTAAAGTCCCTGCCTGCCGGCAGGCAGGTGGGGAATACAAGATGAGATGCAGTCTAATTCCCCACACTTCAGCGTGGGGATTCTCTCTACCCCAGATGGTATAATTAGATCATGCCAGATTTCAAGATCGTTTCTAATTACAAACCGGCCGGAGACCAGCCCGAGGCGATTAAGGGATTGGTTGACGGGATCGGAAAGGGTTTTAATTTCCAGACCCTGCTGGGTGTTACCGGTTCCGGCAAGACGTTTACCATGGCCAACGTGATCGAGGCGGTGCAGAAGCCGACGCTTATAATCTCCCACAACAAGACGCTGGCCGCCCAGCTCTGCCAGGAGTTTAGAAGCTATTTTCCCGAGAACGCGGTCGAATATTTTGTCTCTTACTATGATTATTACCAGCCCGAAGCGTATTTACCGACCACCGACACCTATATCGAAAAAGAATCGACCATCAACCAGGAGATCGACCGCCTGCGACATTCGGCTACTATGTCGCTACTATCTAGAAAAGACGTGATCGTGGTCGCCTCGGTCTCGTGCATTTACGGTTTGGGCACGCCGAAGGATTATTTGCAGGCGATGGTGCCTTTGCGCCGGGGCGAACAGCTCGACCGCGACGGGTTTTTGCGAAAGCTGGTGGAGATCAAATACGACCGGAACGATTACGAGCTGGCGCGGGGTCGCTTCAGGGTGAGGGGAGCGGTGATCGAAGTCCAGCCGTCGTATGAGAAAAGCATTTTGCGCATTGAGCTTGATGACGACGATAAAATTAAAGACTTATCGGAGATCGACCCGACCACGCAGAAGGTTATCAATAAAATGGATTTTGCTTCGATATTCCCCGGCACGCACTTTGTGACTTTTACCGAACGGCTGGAGCCGGTATTGCAGTCGATAAAGAAAGAATTGGACGTACAGCTTGAGCAATTAAAAAAAGCGAATAAGCTTTTAGAGGCCCAGCGGCTCGAGCAGAGGACCAAGTATGATATGGAAATGATGCGCGAGGTGGGCTACTGCCACGGCATCGAGAACTATTCCCGCCACATGGACGGCCGCGCCCCGGGCACGCCGCCATCGACGCTTATGGATTATTTCCCCGAAGATTATTTGCTTTTTATCGACGAATCGCACGTAACCGTGCCGCAGGTGAGGGGAATGTTCGCGGGTGACAAAGCGAGAAAAGATAATTTGGTAGGATACGGCTTCCGCCTGCCGTCGGCTTACGACAACCGCCCGTTAAAGTTCGAAGAGTTCGAGAAAAAAATAAACCAGGTGATATTTGTCTCCGCCACGCCGGCAAAATGGGAGATCGACCGTAGCAAACGGATCGTTGAGCAGATCATCCGCCCGACCGGGCTGATCGATCCCGAAGTGACGGTGCGAAAGACCAAAGGGCAGATCGAGGATCTGGAGGCGGAGATCAAGAAGCGGGTGGAGAAAAAGGAGCGAGTGCTCGTGACCACGCTGACCAAGCGAATGGCCGAGGACCTGGCGGAATATCTTGACGAGCGCGGGTTCAAGGTTCGGTATTTACATTCTGACATCGAAACGCTTGACCGGATCGATATTTTGCGCGGTTTGCGTTTGGGAGAATTCGATATTTTAGTCGGCATCAATCTGTTGAGGGAAGGGCTCGATCTTCCCGAGGTATCATTGGTCGCGATCCTCGACGCGGACAAGGAAGGATTCCTCCGTGGGGAAATCTCGCTGATCCAGACGATCGGCCGCGCGGCCAGGAACATTAACGGGCAGGTATTCCTGTATGCCGAAAAGATGACCGATTCGATGAGGCGCGCGTTAAAGGAGACCAACCGCAGGCGCAAGCTGCAGCTGGCGTACAACAAGAAGAACAACATCACACCGCAGACGATCGTTAAAGAGATCTCGGACATTTCGGAGCAGATAAGGGCATCGAAGAAAGAAGAGATCCGGCATCTTAAGGACTTTGTGCCGCCGTCTGAAGTGCCCGAACTTATACGCAATCTGGAAGAGGAGATGAGCATTGCGTCCACCGAGCTTGAGTTCGAAAAAGCGGCGGCGTTGAGGGATAAGATCAAAGAGCTGAAGAAAGCGTTTGGGATAGAGGTTAAGTAGTTAGAAGGTCAGGTTATAACTAACTTCCAATCCCGTTGAGGCGACCAAACTTGATAATTTCGAACTGCTATTTGAACGGCTGAAAGGCATTTTTTTTTGCATTTTTATATATCCCCTTAATTTAATAGTCACAGGTTGAAAAAAGAAGGTATTTTGCGCATAATTGATATGGTATGAAGATCAAAAGGAAATGCAAAACCTGCGGAAAATCTTTTCTGGTGTGGCCTTGCAGAAGAAATACGGCGAACTTCTGTTCATCGAAATGCTGGTATAAATTCTATACAACTGGCAAATACCACAAATGTAAATATTGTGGCAAGCAATTTTGGGTCAACAGATCAAAAGAAAAGGCCGGACATGGCAATTATTGTTCAGTAAAATGTTTTGGCAAATCGCTTATAACCGGGAAATATAGCAAATGCGCCTATTGCGGAAAGAAATTATGGGTCAAGCCATATCAAGTCAAGGCCAATGGCGGAAAGTATTGTTCGCAAAAGTGTTATGGCTTGGGGCGAAGGGATCGCGTCAAGCGCAAATGCGTAGCATGCGGAAAAGAATTTATTACCATTCCTTCATTCGTAAAATATGGGTGGGGTAAGTATTGTTCAAAGAAATGCATGATTACCGGTATAAAGAAAAAATGTAAGTGGTGTGGCAAACCAATCTGGGTCATAAAAAGCCGAAGGGATAGGACGAAGGAAAACTTTTGCAGTTATGAATGTAAAGGTAAATATTATTCTGGCGAAATAAATGGGAATTGGATTGATGGACGAAGCGGCTTCCCATATTCAAATGAATTCAAAACAAAAATACGGGATGCTATTATTCTTCGGGATCGCGCTTGTAAAATATGCGGGAAAAAATATGCGCCATCTTTGATGCGTGTCCATCACATTGATTTCAACAAGTCCCACAATAAATATTATAATTTAATCGCCTATTGCATCTGGTGTCATGGGCAATTACACGGCAAACTGAATAGGGAAATAGTCAGGAATATTCTTCGGCAAACACACAAGGCATTGATTGTAAATAAATTTTATATCAAATTCAGGAAAGCGCATTCGGGGGAAAAGGCATCAATAATGGCCAAATTAGTGAAGATATACAAGCATTACCCCGCCATGGCGAAATGATGAAGCGAAATTACCAGACCATCCGAAAATGATATGCTTCTGATCAGTTCCATCAGGGGGTTCGAAACACATCCCGTTGGGGCTATTTTATAGCTAGGTATTTCTAAACAATTTATTAATCTTAGCAAATTCAATAAAAGCTTCTTCTAAGATGCCGTATATATTTTCAATATTTTCCGATACTATTTTATAATCATTCTCGCAAAATATATGGGCAAAAATAAAACCTTCTTTTTCTGCAATATCTTTCATGGCCCATATGTCGTTTTCTGTTTTACTTTTTTTGTAATCCTCTAATAATTTGCTGCATTTCTCCCATTTTGCCTTAGATTCTGACCACAACTCACCCTTCTTGAATGTTTTGTCTATAAATGGCAAGCCATAAAAGAAATCGTATTGTAACCAATAGTGTGCTACATGATGCCTTGTTTGCAATATATTATTGACAGCATCAGCATACGATTTCATCTGACCCCAATATGGATTGTCCTTCCGTACATCTTTAAAGTAAACATTATCATTGGGGTTTAAGTTTTTACACAATATAATTATTTCCCAAAACAAAGAATTTACTGAATTATTTAAAAAATTATAGAATCCTTCTTTGTTTGCTCTATAATCTTGTATTTCGTTAGAGTTCCACCCAAATTTACCTTCCGGTCCAACATATCTAGTAAGAAGGAGGTGAAATAATGAACGCAGATTTCGAGTTTGCTCTCTTGCTATAATTTGTCTAAAAAATGTTGTGTATCGCGCACTTGTATATTTTCCCCATTTTTGCTTAAATTCATCGTTATTATTTATCAAGTATTCAACACTATTTGAATACTGATCCGTTAACGTTCTTAACGCATTCCTTTTCGGGAAATTATCCCATTCCAGTCTCTCAAATATATCGCCTCTTTTTAGTACCATCATAATTACCTAAGTATTGATTATACTGCCACAATATCAAGTATTTCAACGCAAATATAATCAAAGTGAGGTGATTTAACCAATTTAATTGGATTTTTCCTAAAAAGTTAGAAAACTATCCTATTAAGGCTTCCGAATTTACATTAATGGTATCTGATCCCATCAATTCGTCGCTGATTATTTCTGCCCTTGACCCGCCCCGGTCTTCAAGGTAAGATTCCTTTATCTGGAGGGAAATTATGACAAAAAAAATATTAGTTTTAGCGGTTGTTCTCGGATTGATCGCTCCGTCATTCGCGCTCATGGGGAGCAGTGGGAGATATTTCAAGGTGTCGGCTGATACTTGGGTTTACCAGTTCAAACCCGACAAGAATTACGGCGACGGCAAGGGGTGGGCGGATATAACCAACCCCACAAAATCGGTGACGCTTCCAAAAATGTTCCTCGGTTTTGGAGGTTCGGACAAGAAGATCGTGCTGGTAAGATTTGATCTGTCCCTGCTGGATAAGAACAAGGAAATAAAAAAGGCCGAAGTGAATCTCTTTAACGATTATGCCGGATCGGCGGCCCCGATCACGGTTAATGCGAAAATGATAACTTCTGATTGGGACGAGTTGAAAGTGACTTATAGGACCATGCCGAGAACAGAAGATAAAGTCCTTTCGACCACCACTCTCGAGGGGGCGGTCGCAGATAGATCATCCGGTAAATGGTACAGATTTGATGTGACCGATGCGGCAAAGGCTTGGCAGAAGGGCGAAACGAATTATGGAATCGCCCTCATCCCGCAGGGCGATTCCGGCGTCGACTTCGACATTGTCGCCAGGGAGTACAGGGAAAGAATTTCATACGCTCCCAGCCTGAAAGTGACCTATTAACTATTCCTTGATTTAGTAGCGGCTTGACCCGCCCCGATCTTCAAGGTAAGATTTTATCGTAAGGAGTGGCAATGCCTTTCCTTAACTGCCTATTCCACCGGTTAGATGAGTGCTAAATAGGATTGAGCATTTTACGTAGGCGAGGTATAATAATTATATGGTTCCTGATGAAAAAAGATTAAAAGAAGATTTTAAATGGCTGACCAAGAATACCGCGAGCATTCAGAAAAAGAACGCGGGAAAGTTTGTTGCGGTAGTCAATAAAAGTATTGCTGGCCTTGGCAAGACCGCAAAAGAAGCGTACGAAAAAGCGAAAAAAGCATTCCCTGATAAAGAGCCGCTCCTTGATATGGTCCCTCAAAAAGAATTCCTTCTTCTATGACCGATTTTGCCTGGCGGGAAGAGTTGTCGGGATCTTTCGGCAAGATCAAACGTCCGGTCGCCGAAGTATTTATTAAAGATAAAAAAGGGAAATGGCGCGCCCTTACAATGTATATTGATTCGGGGGCGGATGCCTCGGTCTTAAGCCGAAGCTTCGGTGAACTTTTTGGCCATGATGTCGAGAAAGGGAAGCGCATCAAAATGAAGGGGTTCGGTGAGGAGGAGATCGTTGCTTTTGTTCATACGCTAGACATTAAAATCGGCAATCATGAGATCGAGGCGAAAGTTGTTATTGCGGAAAATGATAAGGTTCCAAATGTGTTAGGCCGTAAAGATGTCTTTAATCTTTTTGAAATACAATTTAAAAACCTGAAAGAGTGCACCAGGTTCATGAAAAAGTCAGCCAGATAAAATTCTGCTTATTCTCCGCCCTTGACCCGCCTCGCTCTTCAAGGTAAGATTTTGTCGTAAGGAGCACCCCTAATGATAGAACTTAAGCATGTTGACGGCGCGAATAAAGGTAAGGTCGTTCTTTACACCTTAAGCACCTGTATCTGGTGCAAGAAGACCAAAAAACTGCTGGGCGAGCTTAAGGTGGCGTACGATTACGTGGATGTCGATCAGCTTCAGGGCAAGGACGGGGACGCAGCCGATGCGGTCGTTCAAAAATGGAACCCCAACGCTTCTTATCCGACCATGATCATAAATGACAAAGTCTGCATCCCCGGATATAATCCGGACGCGGTCAAAAAGGAACTTGGCTGATGGCCTTTGAGCCCGATAACCAAAGCGTCGATTCCCTCTACAATAAAATGAATACGGACGCCGAATCGTCGGGATATCATTTAAACCCCGACGTTGAATTTACCAAAGACCTGGTAAAAAGCCTCCTGATAAATGAGCAAAGGTTCGGCTATCAAGCCTGTCCCTGCCGCCGCGCGTCAGGTATAAAAGCCGAAGACTTAGACATTATCTGCCCCTGCGATTACCGCGATGCCGACGTCACCGAATACGATGCCTGCTACTGCGGGCTTTATGTCTCTCAAAAAGTAAAGAACGGGGAAAAACAGGCGATGACTATACCGGAAAGACGGCCGATCAAAGCCGAAAGGGAGAAAATTAAAATGAAGGAAGAGATGGGAAAGAGGGATAAAGAGGGAGTAGGAGGGAATCTAAAGTTGTCTTTGCCCGTGTGGAGGTGTAAAGTATGCGGGTACCTCTGCGCGAGAGAAGACGCGCCGGAGGTGTGCCCGATCTGCAAGGTAAAAAAAGACCGTTTCGAAAGGTTTATCTGATACAGGAGGAAGTAAAATGAGAATACCGATCATCTTGGGGACCGCGAGAGAAGGAAGACAGTCCGAAAAAGTGGCCATTTACGTTTTTGGCGTGGCTAAGGCCAAGGGCATTGAGACCGAAATAATCGACGTCCGCGATTACCGCGTGCTGGAAACCGACAATACCGGGACCTCCGCCACCGCCAAGGCTCTGGCAGAAAAGATCGTTCCGGCCGACGGGCTCATCATTATCATGCCGGAGTACAATCACGGATACCCGGGCGAGCTAAAAATGACGCTCGATCTGCTTTTTAAAGAATATACCGGCAAACCGGTCGGTGTCTGCGGCGTTTCGAACGGCCCCGTGGGCGGAGCAAGGGGAGTACAGGCGCTAAGGCTGGCTCTGATCGGCATGATGATGCATCCGGTCCGCGAAGCGGTCTATTTTGCGAACGTCAACGATCTTTTTGACGCCCACGACGACGTTAAGAACAAGTCTTATGATAAATTGGTCATCGGATTGATCGACGCGGTAGTTAAAGCCGCGCGAAAGTAAATATTGTTCGATTTTATCGCTGATGTTTTAACGTATCGGCTGCTGCGCCTGCCGCCGGGGTCCCATATAACGGAGAGCGTCCGGTTCTTCTTATACGATGTCCCGAAGATCTATTGCCTGCTGATCGTCATCGTATTTGTGGTGGCGGTTATCCGGACTTTTCTTCCCCCTGAGAGGATCCGCAGCATCTTAAGCCGCGAGAACGAGTTTCTCGGCAACCTTACCGCCGCCGCGCTGGGGATATTCACCCCGTTCTGCACCTGTTCCGCCATTCCGCTCTTTATCGGCATGCTCGAATCGGGCGTCCCGCTGGGCGTTACCATGTCGTTTCTCGTTTCCTCCCCAATGATAAACGAAGTAGCGCTGGTTTTATTGTGGGGGCTTTTTGGCTGGCGGGTCGCCGTCATTTATGTTTTGAGCGGAATGCTCGTGGCGGTGGTAAGCGGCATCATTATCGGAAGGGCGAAGATGGAACGGTACGTGGAGGATTTTGTTTTCAAGGTCAAGCCGCCGGGTGAAGGCCCGGAAAGAAAAATGTCCTGGCGGGACCGGTTTGATTACGGCGTTGAATATGTAAAGGAAATATTTTCCCAGGTCTGGCTTTATGTGATGATCGGGGTGGGGCTGGGCGCGCTGATCCACGGCTTTGTCCCGGTCGAATTTGTTACCCGCTACGCCGGCAACGGCAATCCCTTTGCCGTTATCATAGCGGTCATTATCGGCGTTCCGCTGTATTCCAACGCCGCGGGGACAATACCGATAGTGCAGGCGCTGATGGAAAAAGGGCTCGCCCTCGGCACGACCCTCGCGTTCATGATGGCGGTCACCGGTTTATCATTGCCGGAATTCATCATCTTAAAGAAAGTCCTCAAACCGCGCCTGCTTTTTACCTTTTTCGGTACGGTCGCGCTGGGTATAATATTTATCGGCTACCTGTTCAATTTTATCTTCTAAACCTCACCCCTTTCTCCGCCTTCGCTGAAAGCTTCGGCGGATTCATTCCCCTCTCCATCTTAGATGGAGAGGGGTGCCGAGCGAAAGCGAGGCGGGGTGAGGTGAGCCGAAGTGATTGCCAAACGGGCGTTTCAGCGGTATAATATAGGCAATGGAGGGATCAAATTGAAAAGAATAGCATTTTGCCTGTTACTGTTATTCGTGTTTGCCTCGGCCTCATTCGCTCTCGATGGAAGGTACAAGATCTTTGCCGAAAGGACCGGTTGGTTCGGGCTTGGCCATAAAACGGTGATCATGCTTGACGGCAAGACCGGCCGCTCCTGGTCGCTTACCGATAATAAGTGGCAGCCGATACCTAAAGTAGACGAGGTTTCTGTTTCCGGCGATACCAGCGACGAGAGTTCCATGCTCAACGCACAGCTCCAAAAAGAGATCGTCGCGCTGGAGCAAAAGCAGACGGAAGACATAAAAGCGCTAAAAGATAAGCAGGAAGAGAATTATCGGTCGTTCATGTCAAAATGGGGTGCGCAGAAACCGTCGGTCAGGCATATTTCCAGGACTTACTCCCGCCGCCGGCCCTCCGCCGCTCCCGCGGTCGAAAATAATAGCGACTCGCAGACAGAAGAGAACGGCAACGATTCCAGCGTGCCTTCCTGGTTCAATCAGAAGCCGCAGTAGCCGGACGGACCTTTTTCTGCGCCGTCTTGCCGGCCAGCTCCCGGATCGCGTCCTTCGCGATCCAGCGGGCGGAGATCGAATCTATATTTGATATTTCGCGCGCGACATCAAGCGCGAGCTTGTTCAGAGCCAGATTTCGCTTGCCGATTTGCCGTAATGCCCAGTTGACCGCTTTTTTTACGAAATTCCTTTCATCGGTTGCCTGCCTTTTTATCAGGGGAAAGAACTGCGTGAAACGCTCGTCCGGCGCATTTTTATCGTGAACCGCCAGCGCCGCCATCATGACGAAGCCGGCTCTTTTTACGTATTCCCTCCGGTCGTGCGGCCATTTAAGCGCCATCTCATACGCGTAGGTGGTCCGGTCTAACAGGTTGCTTATTACCTGGTCGCAGATGTCCCAGGAATCAAAACCGGTTACCCATTGGTTGATCTCCCGGCGCGTGATCAGGGTCGGGTCGGCGATAAAACCCGCCAGCAGGCGGGCTTCGTGGATCCCCGAATCCCACAGCTTAAGGGCGAGCGGATGGTTCATGCCGATCCGTTTCGCCATCTGACGCAGGAGGGGAATGCTTACTCCCAGCGTCCCTTTCGGGCTAATGCCGAACCGGGCCATGCCGACGGCATTCTTGCGGTTGGCGCGCGCTTTTAATTCCGTGATCACGTCTTTGTAGTTCATATAATAATATTTTACCCTAAAAAAGGATTTTTTGATATAATATTACACCATGAGCGATCCCAACCGTCCTTCGATCATAACCCGGATCAAGAATATATTCTTCGGGGAAGCGCGGAACGTGTACGACCGGTCCGTTTTTCACGGCCTGTCGCTGGTCTCTTTTTTCGCGTGGGTGGGTCTTGGCGCCGATGGATTGTCATCTTCCTGTTACGGGCCGCAGGAAGCCTGGATCGCTCTGGGCCAGCATCATTACCTTGGCATCCTGATCGCTCTGGCTACCGCGCTTACGGTCTTTATCATTGCCGAAAGTTATTCGCAGATAATCGAGCTTTTCCCGCAGGGAGGCGGCGGCTATGTTGTCGCCAGCCGGCTTCTTTCTCCAGGCCTGGGAATGCTTTCCGGCTGCGCGTTGCTTATCGATTATATATTGACGATCACGGTCTCGATCGCCAGCGGCGCCGACGCGATCTTCAGTTTTCTCCCGCCGGAATATCTGCAATATAAATTGATCGCCGCGGTCGCGGTGCTTTTGGTCCTGATCTGGCTTAATATGAGGGGGACCAAAGAATCGGTGATGCCGCTTGTGCCCATATTTTTGACTTTTGTCATCACTCACGCATTCATTATAATCGTCGCCCTGGTTGATAATTATCTTCAATTGCCGCTGGTAGTCCACGCGACCGCGGGGGAGATATCGAGGACTACTTCCGAGTTGGGATTAGTTGGCATGCTGTTATTGCTTGTAAGGGCATATAGTATGGGAGCCGGAACTTATACCGGTATCGAAGCGGTAAGCAACGGCATGCCGATCTTAAGAGAGCCGAAGGTTAAAACGGCCAAAAGGACCATGAAGTATATGGCGGTATCGCTGGCCGCGGTAGTGCTGGGCCTGATGTTCGCCTACGTGTTTTACAACATCGAGCCGCAGGCGGGAAAGACCATGAACGCGCTTCTCTTCGAAAGGATCGCGGGAAATTGGGGAGGCGCGGGTTATTTGTTGATCCTGGTATCGCTAATTTCTGAAGGAGCGATCCTGTTCGTCGCCGCCCAGACCGGATTCATCGGCGGGCCGCAGAACCTGTCGAACATGGCGATGGACCGCTGGATGCCAAAGAGCTTTGCGATACTTTCAGACCGCCTGGTGACGTCTTCGGGCGTGATCCTAATGGGGGTGGCGGCGCTGATATTGATGGTCGCGACGCAGGGATCGGTCACTTTCCTTGTGGTGCTGTACAGCATTAACGTTTTTATAACTTTCCTCCTTTCCCAGTCCGGAATGGTCAGGCACTGGTGGGGCGAACGAAAGAAGGGCCTCGGCTGGATAAGAAAGATATTGATCAACGGAGTAGGGCTTGTCCTTACCATTTTTATCCTGGTGCTGATGATATTCGTCAAGTTCAACGAAGGCGGCTGGATCACGCTGGGGATCACGGGCGGGCTGGTGCTGTTCTCTTATCTTATCAAGCGGACCTACGAAAGGGGAGATAAAACGATCGAAAAGCTCGATACGCTGGTCGCCAAAGCGGAATCCGGACCGCTCGACCTTTTTGCGGTAAATGAATCCTATGCCGGAGGGGAAGTGACATTTGAACCGCGCAACCGGACCGCGATCTTTATCGTTAAGGATTTTAACGGGGTGGGGGTCAAGACCATCGCCAATGTTATGGGCTCTTTCAATAACGTGTTCAAGAACTTTGTCTTTGTCCAGGCCGGTTTGCTCAATGCCGGCATTTTCAGGGAAACGGAAGAGATGAAGAAGATCGAATCAAAAGTCGACGCCGAGCTTGACCGCTACATCGCGTTCATGAACCGCTACGGCTATTTTGCCAAGGGTTACTCAATTACCGGCATCGACGTGGTCGCTGAGCTTGAAGAAGAGATCAAGCAGATCAACCTGCATTTTCCGGGCGCGGTGATCTTTGGCGGCCAGGTGGTGTTCCCTGATGACAACTGGCTCTCCCGCCTGCTTCATAACTATACGCTTTTCTCGATCCAGAGGCGGCTTTACAACCAGGGAACCCCGGTCTATATCGTGCCGATTAGGATCGAGTAAGGAATTCCTCCGCCTGTTCTACGCACCCCAGGCAGGAAAGCGTCCTTAATCTCCTGATCTCCGCGCATTTTAACGAACCGGCCTTATGGCCAAAAAATTCCTCGAATTCCTTGAGCTTTTCGGGGTGATGTATTTCGAGGATGTGCCTGGCCGCGGCATAGGCTCCGCACACTCCTCCCGGCGCTCCGCCGCTGCCGTGCGATGCGTATTCCATGACCTTTTCCGGTCTGATGCCGAACCTTTCCCGGAACGCTTCCAGCACCGCCTGCGCGCAGTTGAGCCTCTTCGATCCTTCCCGCCCCAGATAGTGGCTTTTCGCTTTTTCTTTTGACATAATGGTATTATATCAATATATTGCAGATATACGATCTGGCGAAACGGATCGTTAATATGTTATAGGAGGTTTAAATGCTTAAAGAAATATCGGATGACGAGTTTATGGCCGAAGTGGAGCAGGATAAAGGCACGGTATTCGTCGATTTCTGGGCGCCCTGGTGCGGGCCGTGCGTCATGATGGGCCCGGTGTATGAAAAAATGGCCCAAAAATATCCCGGTATCAAATTCTGCAAGGTCAATACCGTAGAAAATATGGAAAAAGCATCGGAGCTGGGGGTAAGCGGCATACCGTGCATAATCGTCTTTAAAGAGGGGAAAGAGATCGACCGGCTGGTCGGGTTCAGGGATGAAAACGCGTTCGAAGCGGAGGTTAAAAAATATGCAAAGTAAAGAAAACACTATCGTTAAACGGTCCGTTCTACTACTGGTCGGTTTTATGGTTTTTTCTCTGGCCGCGATCATATTGAACGGAGCCGAAGCCAAAACGATCAAAAAGCCGGCAGTGATATCGACCAAAGACATAACCGAATATGACGCCGCGCTAAAGACGGGCTTGCCGGTCGTGGTTAAGCTGGGGGCGGACTGGTGCCCTCCCTGCCGCATGATGAAGCCGATCATAGCCGAACTAAAAAATGAGCAGAACGGCCGGATCGTGTTCCTCGATCTTGACATCGAGAAGAACGAAAAGCTCGCGAAAAAATTCAGGGTCACCCTTATGCCGACCATTGTATTCATCAACCGGAGCGGCAAAGCTGTCGGCAAGGACGTCGGTTTCATGTCAAAGAAGGATATCTTAAAAAGAGTGAAGGAGCTGGAACTTTCCAAATGAATTTAGCCGATCCCATGTTCGCATACCCTGCGGTATTTATTGCCGGGCTGGTCGCGTCCGGCAGCCCCTGCGTCCTGGTCCTGATCCCTCTGATCATCGGGTACGTGGGCGGCTACGCGGAAGGGGACGTTAAACGCTCTGCCCTTTACGCGCTGGTGTTCTCGATCGGTCTGGCGATCACCTTTACCCTGCTCGGGGCGCTGGCTGCCATAACCGGCACTTTGCTGGGCAATATCGGCGGCTTCTGGAAATATCTGCTTTCCGCGGTCCTGATAATAATGGGACTGCAAATGACGGGAACGGTCAAATTGAACATTCCGCAAGCCGCTCTGCCCCGGATCGGGCAAAAAGGACTGCTGGGAGCGTTGCTTTTGGGATTGCTTTTCGGCGTGGTTTCTTCCCCCCGCGCGACCCCGGTGCTGGCGGTTTTACTCACGTATGTCGCTTCCCGGCGGGATTTCGCCTACGGAGTTTCCCTGCTGTTCGTTTACGCGCTCGCGCACACCGCGCTAATCTTTGTGCTGGGGATCTCGACCGGTGTGGCCGAAGCGGTATTGAAGTCAAAACACGTCCAAAATTTATCGGCGCTGTCGCATAAACTAAGCGGAGTTCTGTTCGTCCTGCTGGGTATATTCATTTTGTGGTATTTTAATTAAAGATGGATTGAATTTATCCTATGGAGTAGTAGAATTGTCCGGTGGGGGGTGATCGCAAGATAAGCAACCTTTCCGGTCCGGTTAAATTCAAGGAGGCAAAAACATGATGATGGGAGGAATGGGCTACGGTATCATTTGGGCTTCGATCCTGGCGACCGCGCTGCTTCTGGGATACGCGTATATCATCTGGATCCTGGCGGATAAAGCGGCGGGAGGATGGAAACTTACCGGGCAGATACTCGCGGGCGTGATCGCGGTGATCGCCGTGATCATGTTCGTCTACTGCGGCGTGTACGGGCCAATGAGAATGAAGGAGATGTCGGGCGGAAGCTGCGGGATGGCGGGACCGGGAATGGGCATGATGACCCCTGAAAAAAAGATGATGATGGAAAAAATGCATAAGGGAATGCCGGGCATGATGAAAAAAGCGCCGGAAGGAACGGAGAAAGGCAAAAAGTAGAACGACGGATCAGGCGGCCAGTCGGACCCGGTTTGACTGGCCGCTTTTTTTAAGGAGAATGATAATGAAAGATATATCTGTTGCTTTAAAGACCGCGCTTACAATGGAAAAAGAAGGATACGCGCTCTATATGTCTGCGGCCAAAAAGACCGCGAACAAGTTCGGGAAGATCACCCTGGAAGCGATTGCCGTAAAAGAACTTGACCATATAAAAGCGATCGAAAACTATTCAAAAGACAAGAACTTGGCAGTAAAGCTTATCCATCCCATGCGGAAAGAAGATTACCTCCGCCCGATAATGAACGCGATCAAAGATCAGCTTGATGCCGTGCCGCCCAAAGACCTCGAATTGGAGAAAGCCTATAAAATAGCGATGGGACTTGAACAGAGGTCCTTTGATCTCTATAAAAGCCTGGCCGCCGGAGCGGAAGATGCAATAGTTGGGAAATTTTTTGAATTCCTGATGGGGGAAGAGAACATCCATTACGAGATCCTTCAGGAGACCCTGCAATACCTGACCAAGACCGGCGATTGGTACCGGGAGCAGGAAAAATGGAACGTTGACTGAAGTTAAGGACCTGATCATCATCGGCGCCGGGCCCGCCGGCATCACCGCCGCGGTCTATGCCGCGCGCAAGCGGCTGGATTTTTCGGTGATCACCTTTGATATCGGCGGGCAGGCGGCCTGGTCGGGTAATATTGAAAATTATACCGGATACCAGTTCATCACCGGGCCGGACCTGGTGGCAAAATTCCGGGAGCATCTTGATAAATACAGCTTTGAATTAAAAGAAAACGTTGAAGTAACGGGAATAGAAAAAGCGGAAAAGGCTTTCATAATTAGAACCTCGTCGATCGGGGATATTAGCGCAAGAACGGTCATTGTCGCTTCCGGTAAAAGGCCCAAACTCCTTAACGCTTCGGGAGAAAAAGAGTTCAAGAACAAAGGGGTGACTTATTGCGCTACTTGCGACGGCCCTCTCTTTGCCCGCAAAGATGTCGCCATCATTGGCGGGGGGAATTCAGCGCTTGACGCCGCGTTGCAAATGATGAAGATCGCATCGAAAGTTTATATAATAAATAATCTCGAAAAACTTTCAGGCGACGCGGTGATGCAGGAAAAAGTAAGATCGTCCCCCCTGGTAGAGGTGCTGAACCTTTCGAGAGTGACCGCAATTGCCGGGGACAAGTTCGTCAGCGAGATCAAAATTGAGACGGAAGGGAAAACCAGTACCATACCGGTCCAGGGAGTGTTTGTTGAGGTCGGACTGGTCCCGAATTCCGGCATGATCGATTTTATCAAAAAGAATGTTTTTGGCGAGATCGTAGTGAACTGCGCGGCGGAAACTTCTTATCCCGGGATATTTGCGGCCGGGGATGTGACCGATGTCCCGGGAAAGCAGATAATAATTGCCGCCGGGGACGGCGCCAAGGCGGCGATGTCCGCTTCCCGTTATCTATCAACGCATTAAAACATGACAGACGATCTGATAAAAGCGGATAAACTGGTTAAGAAGTACGGCGATCTCACCGCCGTCGACGGCATCTCGTTCGCGATCGAGCCGGGGATCTGTTTTGGCTTTTTGGGGCCGAACGGCGCGGGCAAGACCACCACCGTTAAGATGATCCACTGCGTTTCTCCCGTAACCTCCGGAACGCTTACCGTGTTCGGCCTGCCGGCCAACGTCGATAACCGTAAGATCAAGTCTATTACCGGCGTAATACCGCAGGAAAATTATTTGGACGAGGACTTAACGGTCGATCAGAACCTGCTCTTATTCGCCGACGTCTTTGGGATCAAAAAAGCGGAAGCAAAAAAACGGATCGCCGAACTGTTGTCTTTTGTCGAGCTTGAGAAAAAGGCCAATTCCAAGATCAACGCGCTTTCAACCGGAATGAAAAGAAGGTTGACCATCGCAAAAGCGCTCATCAATCAGCCAAAACTCATAATCGCGGACGAGCCTACTACCGGACTTGATCCTCAGGCCCGGCATTTAATTTGGCAAAGACTGCGGTCTGTTAAACGGCAGGGGACGACCATGGTGCTTACCACCCAATATATGGAAGAAGCGGAACAGCTCTGCGACCGGGTAGCGATAATGTATGAAGGTAAAATACTAAAGGAAGGGACGCCGCCGGAACTGATAGCGGAATTGATCGGCAATGAAGTTATAGAGATACAAATACCGGCGGAAGAAGATAAGCCGATCATAGAAAAGCTTTCCGGAAATGATTTTCAATTCGAACGGGTAGGGGACAGTTTATATCTTTATTGCCGGGACGGAAGAGCGGTAATTCAGAAAGTAATGGAGATGAACCTGCCCAGGGTCATCCACCGTCCGGCATCTCTCGAGGATGTTTTTCTCAAACTTACGGGAAGGAACCTTAAAGAATGAACAATCTTTCTTCGCGCGCATTATTTATCGTCAAAAGGAACATGTGGTCGTATAAGGATTTTGTCGTGCCGACCATTCTGGTCAGCCTGGGCGAACCTCTTTTTTACCTGGTGGCAATGGGATTGGGCTTGGGGGCTTATATGGGTGCGTTCGGCGGCAAGCCATATTTAAATTTTCTGGTCCCGGGCTTGATCACGACTTCGGCCATGCTTTCCTCCTCTTTTGAATGCTTATACGGAACATTTGTCCGGATGATCCATGAAAAAATGTTCGATGAATATCTGGCCACTCCGATCTCGGCTGAAGACATTGTGGCCGGAGAGATAATCTGGGCGGTATTTAGAGGGCTGATCAGCGGACTGCTGATGCTTTTTGTTTCGATGATCCTGGGGGTCTATCCGGCTTCGCTTTTTGGATATATTTTGATATTCGTTCTAATGGCGACGGTCAGTTTTCTCTTTTCCTCCCTTTCCATGATCGTGACATCTTTTGCGCCTAATTTTGATTTTTTTAATTACTATACTGAATTATTCCTGACCCCGATGTTCTTCTTCGCGGGCGTATTTTTCCCGCTTGATAAAATGCCTTTCTTTTTTAAGCTGGCGACCCAGCTTCTGCCGCTTACCCATGCGGTGGCGATTTCCAGGGCGATCTATTCCGGTATCTACGCCCCGCTGCTGATCGTTAGATTCCTGATACTGCTGGCGGTAGGGATCGTTTGTTTTTTCCTGGCGCTGTATTTTATGAAACGGCGGCTGATAAAATGATCAGATGGCTTTTAAGATCTTATTTTTGAGGTTTTCAGGGATCCGGATCGGTTTGAATGACTTGATATCGATGGGAATAGCCGTCACTTTTGCTCCGGCCAGAACCTTTGAGTCCGATTTGCGCAGTATTTTCTGTTCAAAGATCACCCGCACGGGTTTTAATTCGCCAATCCGGGTCTCGACTATGATCTCGTCGTCATAGACCGCCGGGCTGAAATATTCGCAAAAAATATCCTTGACCGCGAAAACCAGATTATGCTTTTTCTTCAGTTCGGTAAGGGAGAACCCCAGCGTTCTTATCAATTCCGTGCGTCCCGCCTCGAGCCAGGCCAGGTAATTGGCGTAGTAGACGACGCCTTCGGCGTCCGTATCGCGGTAGATCACCCTAAAAGTAAGCGTGCTTTTCATTTTTACTCCGAAAGATTGAATTCGAAGACCGCGATCGCGAACATCAGGAGCATAAAGCCCAGGATCACCCCGAGGCTAAGCGCGACCGGAAAACTATTGAGGCCCAATATCACGGCCCGCAGAAGATCGACCCCGTAAGTCAAAGGATCGAGCCGGTTAAGCACAGCCAGCCAGGCGGGGAGGTTGTTCATGGGGAACAGCGCCCCCGACATAAAGAACAGCGGCATGATCAGGAAGTTAACAACCATCTGGAAGCCTTCCATCTCTTTCATCCTTGCCGCGATCACGATCCCAAGCGAGTTCATTGCCAGGCCGATGATGAACATTACTATCAGGCTGCCGATCACGGACAATGGCGTCAGCCTGACCCCAACTAGTGGAGCCAGTATAAGCATAAGCGTTCCCTGGAAAAGGGCGACGGTCGAGCCGCCCAATGCTTTGCCGGTCACGATCGACCAGCGGGACACCGGGGCGACCAGCACTTCTTTTAAAAACCCGAATTCCCGGTCCCACACGATCGAAATGGCGGAAAAGATTGAAGTGAAAAGCACGGTCATTGAAATGATCCCGGGAAAGATGAATTCGGAAAAATTAATGCCGCCCGGTCCCTTAAAAGAAGGGGAGAGGGCGGTACCGAGGACAAAAAGGAACAGGATCGGCTGGCCGAGCGAGGCGAATATCCGCGGCTTGTCGTACCAGTATCTTTTAATATCCCTGAACCATAATATGTAGATCGCCCAAATATCTCCCATTAGCTTCTCCTCATCCACTGCGTCCAGGACGATTCCCCGGCCTGGGTGCGGATCTCGCGGCCGGTGATCTTTAAGAACACTTTTTCAAGCGTGTCTTCGCCGTGCTTTTTTTTCAACCCTTCGGGCGAATCAAGGTCGACGATGTGCCCGTGGTCCATGATCGCGATGCGGTCGCAAACCTCCGCTTCCTGCATGTAGTGAGTGGTCATAAATATCGAAAGCCCGGTCTCTTTCCTCATCTTCAATATGTAGTCCCAGATATGGGCCCTGGTCTGCGGATCGAGCCCCAATGTCGGCTCGTCCAAAAATAAAAGCTTTGGATGATGGAGCAGGCCGCGGGCGATCTCAAGGCGGCGTTTCATCCCGCCGGAGAATTTTTTAACGAAATCCTTTCTCCGGTCGTAAAGCTCGACCAGGTTCAGGACTTCGGGAATGCGCTGGTTAATATCGCTGATCTTCATATGATAAAGGTAGCCGTGGAAGCGGAGATTGTCTTCTGCGGTCAGCCGGTCATCAAGCGAGGGGTCCTGGAAGATGATCCCGATCTCGCGCCTTACGCGGTTGGGGTCCTTGATTATATCGCAGCAGGCGACTTCGGCGGTCCCGGAGGTGGGGCGAAGCAGGGTGCAGAGCATATTGATGGTGGTGGTCTTGCCGGCGCCGTTGGGGCCGAGGAATCCGAAGATCTCGCCCTTTTTGACTTCAAACGAGATCCCATCGACCGCCGTCAGGCCGTTGAATTTTCTCGTCAGATTTTCTACTTTAATGATCGTGTTGGTGTCCATGTTCTTCCTTTGGTTCCATTTTACAGATCAATCCTTCCGGGCAGGAAACGCATTCCGTCTGGAACGTCGAATGCGAAATATTATAGCTTTTTTTCAACCGTTCGTTAAGCTCTTTTAAAATCTCCGGGGCGCGGTCGGCTTCGTCATCCCTGATCAGAAGATGGGCGGAGATCGCGTTCAGGCCCGAAGTTATGGTCCAGATATGCAGGTCATGCAGGTCTTTTACCCCCCGGACCGACTTGATCGTTTTTGCCACATCATCGGTATTGATGCCTTCCGGTGCCGATTCAAGTAAAATATTCGCCGAATCGTAGACCAGCCAGAGCGCGCCTCTTAAGATAAGAAGTCCGATCAGGAAGCTGACGATCGGATCGATCGTACGATATCCGGTAAAAATAATGATCAGGCCGGCTATGACCACGCCGACCGAAGAGATCAAATCTGATATAACATGCAGGTAGGCGCCTTTGAGGTTGAGATTATGGGACGAGCCTGCGGAGAGTATCCACGCCGATGCCGCGTTGGCGGCCAGGCCGACCATGGCGATGACCAGCATCAACCCGCCCTGGACTTCGGCCGGGTGGAATAATCGCTGGTACGCTTCGTAAAATATGAATATTGCGACCAATGTCAGAACCACGCCGTTTAAAAGCGCGGAGAGTATCTCCAGACGGTAAAACCCAAAAGTTTTTTCCTTGGTGGCAGGCCTGACCGCGAAATAAGCGGCCAAAAGCGAGAGCGTCAGCGCCATCACGTCGGTCAGCATGTGGCCGGCGTCGGAGATCAGGGCGAGGCTGTTCGAGAAGATGCCGCCGAAAAATTCGGCGAACAATATCACTAAAGTAATTATCAGGGCCAGCGCCAGGCTTTTATTATGGCTCATTGTGCTTAAAACCGCTGAAAAGCGGCAGCGAAATTACCCCAGACTGAAGTCTGGGGAATAATTTCTGCATGAATTCCCCACACTTTAGTGTGGGGTTTAAATCCCTATCCCTTCTGAAGATCCTTTTCATCATTATCATTATATCAGAAAGTGTTGAACGATGCTTTTTCTTGATATAGAATGACGAAGGATGAGAAACGAACTATCAATTGTCCTTTGCGGTGAGGCCGGACAGGGCATCCAGACGGTAGAGAATGTTCTGACCAGGGTGCTGAAGCTTTCCGGCTACCATGTTTTTGCCACCAAGGAATACATGTCGCGCGTCCGCGGCGGCTGTAATTCCACCTCGATCCGCGTTTCTTCCAAAAGACTTTCCGCTTACGTCGACCGCATCGATATTCTGGTGCCGCTGGGCAAGGAACGGACGAAGCATTTGAACAAAAGGATTACAAAGGACACACGGATCCTCGTCGAGCATGAGCAGATCGCGGTCGAGAACAAGATCTATACCAATATCGCCGCGGTGGGCGTGCTGTCCGGCGTTATCGGCGCGGATAAAAAGGTCCTTTCTGATTATTTGAGCGGATATTTTTCGGCAAAAGGCGCGAAAACGATCGAAGAAAATCAAAAAGCCGCGGGAAAAGGATATGAGCTAGGGATAAACCTTGCGTCATCCGGAAAGTTCGCGCTCAAGATCGATCCGGACCCGAAAGTAAAAAATGAGATCATGATCAGCGGCGCGGAAGCGATCGGGTTGGGCGCGCTCATGGGTGGATGCAACTTCATTTCCGCCTATCCAATGACCCCCTCGACCGGGGTCTTCACTTTTCTGGCGCAGAACGCGGCGGGACTGGAAATAGTTTCGGAACAGGCCGAAGACGAGATCGCGGCGATCAATATGGCGATCGGCGCCTGGTACGCCGGCGCGCGGGCGATGGTCACCACTTCCGGCGGCGGCTACGACCTGATGCAGGAGGGGATGAGTTTGGCCGGAATGCTTGAAACTCCGGTAGTCGTAAGCTTAGGGATGCGCCCCGGCCCGGCGACCGGACTGCCGACCCGCACCGAACAGGGAGACCTTGATCTTGCCCTTTATTCCGGCCACGGCGAATTCCCGAGAGCGATCTTCGCGCCGGGCTCGCTCGAACAGGCGGTCGAATTAAGCCGGAGGGCGTTCGATACCGCCGATAAATTCCAGGTGCCGGTATTTATTCTCTCCGATCAATACCTGGTCGATTCATACTATAATCTTCCTTCCATAGACATTCCAAAAGAGCCGCCGAAAAAATATTTCATAAAAACCGCGAAGGACTATCGGCGTTACGAACTTACGGAGAACGGTCTGTCCCCGCGCGGGGTGCCTGGTTTCGGAGAGGGCCTAGTAGCGGCGGATAGCGACGAGCATGATGAAGAAGGCCATATAACAGAAGATTTAGAACTTAGAAAGAGGTTTGTTGAAAAAAGAATGAACAAGCTGAAACTGCTTGAAGAAGAAGCCCTGGAACCGGAGCTTATCGGGGAAAAGAATTCCCGGATATTGATTGTCGGCTGGGGGTCAAATTTTGGGATCATCAAGGAAGCGTTATCGGCGCTTGGCCGAAATGATATTTCTTTTTTGCATTTTCCCCAGGTGTATCCATTGCCAAAAAGTACCATGGGCCATTTAAGATTGGCTAAAAGAGTTATTGCGATCGAGAATAACGCGCGGGGACAGTTCGCGGAGCTTATCGAAAAACTGACCGGCATAAAAATAACCGAAAGGATCTTGAAGTATGACGGACTTCCGTTCTCCGTCGAAGAGCTGGTCTCGCGCATAAAGGAGAAGGCAGGAAAGTGAACGCGGAAATAAAAGCGTTTGATATGGGGCCGATCGATATTGCCTGGTGTCCCGGCTGCGGCAACTTCGGCATCCTTAACGTTTTGAAAGAAGCCGTTGCCGAGTTGAACCTCGCGCCAGAGAATCTGATGATGGTATCGGGGATCGGCCAGGCGGCCAAGGAACCTCATTATTTAAAGTGCAATGTTTTTAACGGCCTGCACGGCCGGGCCGTCCCTCCTGCCACCGCGATCAAGGCGGCGAACCCCGGCCTGACGGTTATCGTCGACAGCGGCGACGGGGACATGTATGGGGAGGGCGGCAACCATTTTATCCACGCGATCAGAAGGAACCCGGATATTACCGTCATCGTCCATAACAACATGGTCTACGGACTGACCAAAGGCCAGGCCTCGCCGACCAGCCGGATCGGGTTCAAGACGCCCATCCAGGTCGAAGGCGTTTTTGAGGAGCCGTTCAATCCGCTGTCGGTCGCGATTGCGCTCGACGCGCCCTTTGTCGCGCGCGCGTTCGCCGGCGATCCCGAAAAGACCAAAGAGATCCTGAAAAAAGCGATACAGCACCGCGGTTTTTCACTGGTCGATATCTTCCAGCCCTGTGTTTCGTTCAATAAGATAAATACCTATCAGTGGTTTAAGGATAATACCTATTATCTTGAAGATGCCCATGATCCGCAGGAACGCAGTGCCGCTTTCAGGCGAGCGATCGAGGACGAAAAACTTCCGCTGGGGATCTTTTATATTAACGAAAAAAGAACCATTTTTGAGGATAAACTGGCGGCGTACCGAAAGAACAAGGCCCCGCTGTTTGACCGGGCAGTGAATTATGATAAACTGTCGGAACTCATTAATTCAAGAAAAAGATAGGTGATAAAAATGAAAAAGTATTCCTGCCAGTTATGCGGATACGTTTATGACCCGGCGCTGGGCGATCCGGACAGCGCGGTAGATCCCGGCACCGCGTTTACGGACCTGCCGGTTATCTGGGTCTGCCCGGTCTGTGGAGCGGGGAAAGACCAGTTCATAGAGGTCAAGGAATGACGGCCAGAGAGATCAGATTGGGTTCAAATGTTTTCGCGGTCGGAGCGATCGATTGGGACCGTCGGCTGTTTGACGAGTTGATCCCTCTGCCCGACGGCACGACCTATAATTCCTACATCATAAAAGGCAAAGACAAGACCGCGCTGATCGATACCGTCGACCCGACCAAAGCGAAAGATTTGATCGGCAATCTGAAAGCGTTAAAAGTCGATCGGATCGATTATGTGATCAGTGACCATGCCGAACAGGACCATTCCGGTTCCATCCCCAGGATACTGGAGCTTTATCCGACGGCTAAAGTAGTGACCAATCAAAAATGCAAGGAAATGCTGATCGAACACCTTTTAGTCGCCGAAGACCGGTTCATTACGGTCGCCGACCGGGAGACCATTTCGCTGGGGGATAAAAAGCTTGAATTCATCTTTGCGCCCTGGATCCACTGGCCGGAGACCATGTTCACTTATCTGCGCGAAGATAAGGTCCTGTTCACCTGCGATTTTCTCGGTTCGCACCTGGCGACCTCCGATCTTTTCGCGGTCGACCGGCGGAAGGTATACGGTTCTGCCAAAAGATATTACGCGGAGATCATGATGCCGTTTAGGACCAATATCAAAAGCAACCTTGAAAAGATCGACGGCCTGAAGATCGAGATCATTGCCACCAGCCACGGACCGATCTATGATAATCCATCATTCATGATCGGCGCCTATAAAGAATGGATATCGGATGAAGTAAAGAACGAAGTTGTCATCCCTTATGTCTCAATGCACGGCAGTACCCGGGCCATGATCGATCGTTTTATCGACGTTTTGATCGGCAAAGGAATGAGTGTAAAACCGTTCGATCTCCCGCGCACGGATCTCGGCGAGCTGGCAATGTCGCTGGTCGACGCGGCGACAATCGTCATCGGAACGCCGACGGTGCTGACCGGCCCTCATCCGGCGGCGGTTTACGCCGCGTTCCTGGCTAACGCCCTGCGGCCCAAGACCAGGTACGTTTCGATCATCGGTTCGTTCGGCTGGGGAGGTAAAATGCCCGAAACCATCAAGGGTCTGATCCCAAACCTGAAAGCGGAGCTGATCGATCCGGTGATAATAAAAGGTTACCCCAAGGCTGGGGACCTTCTAAAGATAGATACCCTGGCGGAGATGATATATAATAAGCACCAGGCCGATCCGATGGTAAAAAAAGGAGCATGAACATGAAGAGTTTAAAAGGGACCAATACCGAAAAAAATCTTTTGGCTTCGTTCGCGGGAGAATCGCAGGCGAGAAACCGGTATGGTTTCTTCGCGAGTGTCGCGAAAAAAGCGGGCTACGAACAAATAGCGGCTATCTTTGACGAAACGGCGGGCAATGAAAGGGAACATGCCAAGCGATTCTTTAAATTCCTCGAAGGCGGGGACGCGGAAATAACCGCCACATATCCGGCCGGAATAATAGGGGATACAGCGCAGAACCTGCAGGCGGCGGCCGACGGCGAGAAGATGGAATGGTCAAAGCTGTATCTGGATGCCGGGAACACTGCCCGCCAGGAAGGGTTCGAAGAGATCTCCAAAGTATTTAAAGAGATCGGAGAAGTGGAAGAACAGCACGAGAAACGGTACCGGAAACTCCTGGCCAACCTGAAAGAAGGAAAAGTGTTCAAGCGGGACGCGGTGGTCAAATGGCACTGCCGCAACTGCGGATACGTGCACGAGGGCGCGGAAGCTCCAAAAGAATGTCCGGCTTGCGCGCATCCGCAGGCGTATTACGAGCTTCTGGCCGAGAACTACTAAATAGTGCTAAAATATACCTGATAATGTTCAGGTATGGCATATTTTCAACCCCTTACGGCCGAATGGGAGCGGTGGCTTCCGATTCCGGCATTCATATGCTTATTTTACCGAAGAAAGACCCGGATGAGATAATAAAGGAGCTTGAGACGCATTATCTTGAGCTGGTAAGGGATGATAAGCCGTTCCAAAAGATAGCTTCCAAGATCAACGATTATTTTTCCGGAAAGCCGGTCAAGTTCTCCGAGAAAATGGATCTTGCCGGTTCGACCCCGTTCGAGCTGAAAGTATGGGATATCACCCTGGGCATTCCGCGCGGAGAAGTTAGGTCGTATGAATGGGTGGCAAAACAGCTGGGGGACGCAAAAAAGGTCAGGGCGGTGGGGCAGGCGCTGGGGCGCAACCGCCTGCCGCTGATCATTCCCTGCCACCGGGTGATAAAAAAAGAAGGCGATCTGGGCGGATTTTCGGGAGGAGTGGAGATGAAACGGCAGCTCTTAAAGCTGGAAGGATATCTGATATGCTAGGAAAAAGAATAATTCCCTGCCTTGACGTTAAAGAAGGCCGGGTGGTGAAAGGCACGAAATTTGTTGACCTGCGCGACGCGGGCGATCCGGTCGAACAGGCGGCATTCTATGACAAAGAAGGGGCCGATGAGCTGGTGTTCCTTGATATCACCGCTTCCCACGAAAAACGCTACATCATGCTGGACGTGGTCAGGAAGGTGGCGGAGCGGATGTTCATTCCGTTCACGGTGGGCGGGGGCATAAACGACATCGAAACGATAAGGGAAATAATCGCTTCCGGCGCGGACAAGGTATCGATCAATACTGCGGCGGTGGCGGATCCAAATTTTATCAAGACCGCGTCGGATAAGTTTGGCGCGCAGTGCATCGTGCTGGCGATCGACGCCAAGAAGGTTTCCGACAACCGCTGGGAAGTTTATACCCACGGGGGAAGGACGGGGACCGGTTTGGACGCGATAGAGTGGGCGAAAAAAGGAGAGCAGTACGGCGCCGGCGAGATCCTTTTAACCTCGATGGATCGTGATGGCACTAAGATCGGTTACGATATCGAGCTTACCCGAGCGATCTCGGACGCGGTCACTATCCCGGTCATTGCCTCGGGCGGGGCGGGCACCCTGGAGCATATACTGGAAGCTTTTACCCTGGGAGGGGCGGACGCGGCGCTCTTAGCGTCGGTGCTTCATTACCGGGAGATGACGATAAAAGAGATCAAGGATTACCTGCTTAATAAAGGAATAAATGGCAGATATTATTGATGAACTTTTAAAACGCAGCGTTCCGCTGATCGACCGCGAATTAAAAAGATTGCTGCCCAAAGATAATTCCAGCCTGTCCCGCGCGATGCGGTATTCGATCTTTGCCGGCGGCAAGAGGTTCCGGCCGATCCTGGCGATCGAAAGCGCGCTCTGCTGCGGAGGAGAGATCAAAGACGTCATTTCGGCCGCGTGCGCGATCGAGATGATCCACACTTTTACCCTGATCCACGATGATCTCCCCGCCATGGACGATTCGGACCTACGGCGCGGACGGCCGACCTGCCACAAGGTTTTTGGCGAGGACATTGCGGTCCTGGCCGGCGACGCGTTGAACACGCTCGCCTTTTTTGTTATCGCCCAAAATGTAAAGACCGCCAAGGTCGCCAATGTAACGGCGGACCTGTCTGCGGCGCTTCTGAAAGTGGTTTACGGGCAGGTGATGGACCTGGAGGCGGAAGGCAAAAAGATCAGCTTTAAAAAGCTCGAAAATATACATCTTCACAAGACCTCGGCGCTGATCGAAGCCTCCGCCAAGATCGGCGCGGTGCTGGCCAATGCCGGAGACCGGCAGGTTAAAGCGATGACCCAATACGCGCGGCACATGGGATTGGCATTCCAGATCGCAGATGATATACTTGATGCCGTGTCTTCCGTAAAGGCGCTGGGAAAACCGGCGCGGGCGGACGAGAAATTAAAAAAAGCCACGTATCCGGCAGTCCTGGGGGTCCCCGGGGCAGAAAAGCTGGCTCATGATCACCTCAAAAAAGCGATCGCGGAGATCGCTTTTTTCGGAAAAAGAGGAGAGAGCTTAAAGGCGCTGGCTGAATTCGCGGTAAGGAGAAGATCCTGAAATGAGTTTAATAATCGCGTTGTGCTCGAATATTCCGCTGGTCACGGGAGGGTTGGCGTTCCTGCTTTCCCAGACCTCAAAGGTCATAATTTACTATTTCAAAGACAAAGAATTCAATATCATGCATTTTTTTGAATCCGCCGGCATGCCTTCCACGCATTCGGCTATGTCCTGCTCCATGACGCTTATGATCGGGATGACGGAGGGATTCAGCTCCCCGCTGTTCGCGGTCGCGCTGGTATTTACGATCATCGTGCTTTATGACGCGATGGGGGTGAGGTTCGCCGCCGGCCAGCAGGCGGTAGTGCTCAACAAGATCATCGAGGACATTTATTCGGAAAAGGTCTCCGAAAGAGAAAAAATGAAAGAGCTGATCGGCCATACGCCGATCGAGGTCTTTGTCGGAGGCACGATCGGGATCGCCGTTGCCCTTATCATTTACGCCCTCATATGACCACTCTGCTTGACAAGATAAAACTTCCGGAAACTCTGCGGGAACTTTCCGCCAAACAGCTGGAGCAGATCGCGCAGGAGGTCCGCCAGGAAATAATCAATGTCACCTCAAAGACCGGCGGCCACGTGGCTTCCAGCCTCGGCTCGGTGGAGTTGGTGGTCGCCCTGCACGCCTCGTTCCAGTCCCCGACGGATAAGATAATCTGGGATGTCGGGCACCAGGCTTACGCCCACAAGATCCTGACCGGAAGGCTTGAAAAATTTAAAACCTTGCGGCAGCTGCATGGGATTAGCGGTTTTCCGAATAAGCTGGAGAGCCCGCACGATATTTTTACCGTCGGCCACGCTTCGACCTCCATTTCGCAGGCGCTGGGGCTGGTACGCGCGCGGGACTTGAACGGGGGAAAATATTCGGTGATCGCGGTGATCGGCGACGGGTCTTATTCGGGCGGGCTGTCGTTCGAAGGCGTCAACAACGTCGACGGGCTGAATACCAATATGATCGTGATCCTAAACGATAACGCGATGAGCATTTCGAAGAACGTGGGGGCGATCTCCAATTATTTGACCGCACTTCGCATGTCCGATTTTTACGTCGACATCCGCAACCGGATCGAGAAGCTGGTCAAAAGGATCCCGCGCTACGGCGTGTCGCTTTTTGAGGCGGCCCGCCGCCTGAAGGACCGCACCCGGCAGGTGGTCATGAACTTCAAAGTGGACGTTATTTTTGAAGAGCTCGGGTTCCATTACTTCGGGCCGATCGACGGCCATAACATCCCGCTGATCATGAGCACGATCCATCATGCCAAAGAGATCGCCGGACCGGTCATGATCCATGTCCTGACCAAAAAGGGGAAAGGGTATCCGCCGGCGGAAGCCGACCCGACCCGCTTCCATGGCACCGGCCCGTTTGATGTGGCGACCGGGAAAGCGTTGGACGGGGGCGGCAAGGCCTTGAATTATACCCAGATCTTTGGCCGGACCATGGCCCGCCTGGCCGAGAGCAATGATAAATTGACGGCCATTACCGCGGCCATGATCGACGGTACCGGTCTTGAGGAATTCGCCCGGAAATTCCCAAAAAGATTTTTTGATGTCGGCATTGCCGAGGAGCACGCGGCCACATTCGCGGGGGCGCTGGCGGTCGGCGGATTTAAGCCGGTCGTGGCCGTGTATTCGACCTTTCTCCAACGGGCGTATGACGAGATCATGCATGATGTCGCCCTGCAGGAACTTCCGGTGGTCTTTGCCGTCGACCGCGCCGGGATCGTGGGCGAGGACGGCGCCACGCACAACGGGATATTCGATCTGGCTTATCTGCGAACGGTTCCGAATCTGGTGATCATGGCGCCGAAAGACGAGAATGAAATGCAGCACATGCTGTTCACTGCCGTGAATTATAATGAGGGTCCGATCTCGCTTAGATATCCGCGGGGATGTGGTCCCGGGGTCGAGCTGGACCCGGAATTGAAGCGGCTGGAAATTGGGAAAGGAGAGATCGTTTATAAATCCGAAATCCTAAATCCTAAATCCGAACGATGTATCATTTCTATCGGATCGATGGTGTATCCGTCGATCGAGGCGGCCAAAATGCTTGAAAAAGACGGGATCGCGGCGATCGTGATCAACGCCCGGTTCGCGAAGCCGCTGGATAAGGAATTGATAATTGAATCGGCTAAGCTGACTGGATTGGTGGTTACGGTCGAAGAAGGCATCCTGAATGGAGGGTTCGGGTCGGCGGTGGTCGAGCTGCTTGCGGATCACGGGATCAGAGTCCCGGTTAAACGGATAGGCCTGCCGGACAACTTTATTGAACACGGCAAAAGGGAAGCCATCCTGGAGATCTACGGATTAACACCCCAGAATATTTATCGGACGATTAAAGGTTCATAATAACCTCACTTGATCTTGAATTGTAATTGAAATTATTTCCTTAAAAGCGCGAAAATATTATATGATAACTTCGCGGGCAGAAGCCATGAGTCTTACCGCCAGTCAGGGGATAACCCTGAGGTTCAGGACAGGCATAAATCCGGGGCCGGTCGCGCAGCTGCGTGCCGTCAATTATTTGGTCAATGCGGCACGGGAGTTGGTAAGAAAAGGCGACGCCGGGCGCGCGCTTTTTGATCTGGACGTCACGGTCGAAAAAATAATCACTTCCCGCAGTTTAAGGGAACTTAAAACGGCCAAGATACTGCTGAATGAAGCGGAGCGGATATTTACGGGAATGGATGATCCGGAGCTGGTCAATTGGGGATGCAGGATCGCCGCGTATAATTATCTACTAGGACAAGGCGAAAAGGCGGATAAGATATTTTTATGCGTTTCCGGCATGATCGAACGGATCGACGATCCCAGCTTTAGGGATGAAGAACGGCATGACCTGGTAATGATCTATCTTCACATCAATCGTACAGCCGATGCCGTCAAAACGGCTAAAATGGTGGAGGATGTGGTAAGCAGAAGTTACGCCTATCAGCTCATCGCGGACAATTTGATCGCTACACGGAATCTTTTATCGGCGAAAGAAATACTGATATACGGATGTTATCCGGCCGCGGCAGCGATTGCCGGGATCGAGATTTTCCCCGGAAAGTTCGATTATACCGTTAGGGCAAGTCATCTGATGACGATCGTAAAGAAACTGAATGAGATCTGGGAAACGGGAGAGGCGGAAAAGATATTAAGCGAAATAAGAAACCTTAATGGAAGCTTTTTCGTTATCCCGGATTTCCTTTAAGGCCGACCGCCTTTAAGTGATGACACAGAAAAAAAGGTCATGCAGTCAAAGGGCAGCCGGTCGTCGCCGATCAGTACTTTTTCCACCCCGCTCACCTTTATTTCCAGTCCGCGCGTTCTGAACAGTTCGGTCAGTTCCCGGCAGACCCCGGCATCATTCAATATTTTTGTCACGGTTCGATTGTCGTTCCGGTCCATAGCCCTTCCTCTATTCGCGTCCCAAAGGTTTGAACCTTTTGCCGCGAGCATTAAACGTTTTGACAT
>CAIYXV010000090.1 GCA_903930225.1 uncultured bacterium
CAGTACGAAATAAGGAACCGGGTCACCCTGTGCCGCTGCGGTAAATCTCAAAACAAGCCATTCTGCGACGGCGCTCACACCCGCACCGGGTTCAATGACAATGACCCTTCTATAAAATAAACAGCCTCAAACCGCAAATAAAAAGGGCCCGGTATTACCCGGGCCCTTAGTTTATCAAAAGATCTTTTTATTAGAATCTATTGAAATCGCGTCTGCCGCCGCCGCCGGATGGCCGGTCGCGGTTTTCAGACTTTGGTTTGGCTTCATTGACGGTGATCTCACGATCGCCCCATTTCGACCCGCTCATTGCGGCAATCGCTTTATCGGCGTCGGCATCTTCCATATCAACGAATCCGAATCCCCGGGACTTGCCCGAGAACTTGTCGGAAACGATCCGGGCGGAAATTACCGCGCCGTGCGCAGAGAATTTCTCTGACAGCTCGGCATCGGTGGTCGACCAGGGAAGGTTTCCTACGAATATGCTCTTCATGTATTGCTTTTCTCCTTTAAGTATTTTTCTGCTGATTAATGATGTATAGAGGACCGACTAGCGGTATCGCCCAAGGAAAAAGACGCAGATGTCTTTGAACCAACTCAACCATTAAACTCGACACTTTATTCTACTATAGTATCGTACAGATTGCAAGCGGATTTCACTTTAGCTGAAAATCACCTTCCTACGATATTAACCTGCCTATTCCACCTTAATGATAGAAACCGGGCAATCCGTTGCCGCCTGTCTGATCTGAGCTTCGAATTTATTATAATCGACCCCGGATTTAACCTTTGCCGTGTCCGGCATTTCGAACACTTCGGGGCAAATCGATTCGCATATTCCGCAACTGATGCATCCGTCCGCGATCACAACCTTTGATATTGCCATTACTTTTCCGCCTTTCTATATCGTATTTTTACCGCTCTTATATAATATCACTAAATCCGTAAAAAGTATTCACATTGCTTATCCGCTTTAATCGAACCCGAACTTGCGGATAAACCAGACCTTGACCATTTGTACCATAAAAAGATAGGCCGCGACCATCAGGATAAGCAGATAATTATATGACCACGGAGGAGGAGTGAAACCAAGCGGCGCGCCCAGCGGAGAAAAAACAATGCCGAACCCCAGCGCCACGATCGCGACGGATGTGAACATAAGGAACCGGCTCGGCCAGCTTTCAACAAAGGGGATCTTCTCGGTTCGGATAACATAGATCACCAGCGTCTGCGTGACCAGCGATTCGAGAAACCAGCCGGTGTGGAACAGCGGAATGGAAGCGCGAAAAATAAAGATCATCATGCCGTAAGTTAAAAAGTCAAAAATCGAGCTGACCGGCCCGATCAGCAGCATGAAGTTCCGGATCAGACGGATGTTCCACGGCCGCGGTTTGATCGCATATTCCCGGTCCACCTCATCGGTCGGGATCCCCACCTGCGACAGGTCGTAGAGAAAGTTATTGAGCAGGATCTGCGCCGGCAGCATCGGCAGGAACGGAAGGATGATGCTCGCCCCGGTCATGCTTAGCATGTTGCCGAAGTTGGAGCTCGATCCCATCTTTACGTACTTGGTAATATTGCCGAACGTCTTCCGCCCCTCCACCACCGCGTCCTTAAGCACCCGCAGGCTCTTTCTTAAAAGGATAAAGTCGGCCAGCTCCTTGGCGATGTCGGCCGCGTTATTGACCGAGATCCCCACGTCCGCCACCTTGAGCGCCGCGCCGTCATTGATCCCATCCCCCAAATATCCCACCGTGCGGCCCTCTGCCTGCAGGGTTTTGATGATCTTTTCTTTCTGGACCGGGGTTAAGCGGACAAAAAGCGTCGTATTCTTAACGATCTGACTAAGCTCGGCGTCGGATGCCTTATCGATCATTTCAGAAGTCGCCAATCCTAAAACGTTTATTTCAATATCTTTGCAGATCTTTCTGGTCACCAGCTCGTTGTCGCCGGTCAAGACCTTTACTTCGATGCCCATTTTATTAAGCTCAATGATCGCCTCTCTGGCGGTGGGCTTAGGCGGATCAAGGAACGCCAGATAACCCTTGAGCGTAAGCCCGTTCTCGTCGTCCCTCGAAAATACCGTCCGGCTCTTTTCCGCGTCCTTGTAAGCGATCGCCAGCACCCGGAACCCGTCCGCGCTCAGCGAATCATATTCTTTTTTAAGGTCATTTAGGATCATTGGATCGAGCGGATGCACCTGGCCGTCAAGCTCATAGTTTGAACAGCGGATAAATACTTCTTCCGGCGCTCCTTTCGCGATCAGCCGGTGGTGTTCGCCATAATCGACCACGACCGACATAAGCTTGCGAATAAAATCGAACGGGATCTCGTCAATTTTTTTGTATTCCTTCACCAGCAGCTTTTCGTGCTTGAGGATCGCTTTGTCGAGCAGATTCCTAAGCCCGGTCTGGTAGTAGCTGTTGATATAGGCCTGGGTCAGCACCTCGCGGTCGTCCTTTCCCTTAACGTCGCAGTATTTTTCAAGAACGATCCGGTCGAGCGTCAGCGTGCCGGTCTTGTCAGTGCAAAGGACATCCATCGCCCCGAAGTTCTGGATGGCGCTCAGCCTTTTAACGATCACTCCCTTCTTCGCCATCGACATGGCGCCGCGGCTTAGGTTCACGGTCACGATCATCGGCAGCATCTCCGGCGTCAATCCCACCGCCACCGCCAACGAAAAGAGGAACGCTTCTATTATATTTCCCTTGAGCAGGACATTGATGATAAAAATTAAGATCACCAGAGCGACCATAAAGCGGATCATCAGCCAGGTAAAGTCCGTGATCCCCCTGTCAAAACTGGTCGGCGGCTCGCTTGATGTGATCTCGTGCGACATCTCCCCAAATCGGGTCTGCGCCCCGGTCCTGAAGACCACGCCCAGGGAAGTTCCGCTCACCACGCTGGATCCCATATAAATGATATTTAATTTAATATCGTCGGCAAACTTTTCGACTGGAAGTGATTCTCCGGTCAGCGAGGATTCGTTAACAAAAAGTTCCTTGCAGGAGACGATCCGGATATCCGCTGGGACCATGTCTCCCGCCGAAAGGTCGACGATGTCGCCGGGAACGATCTGACTGATCTTGACCTCTCTTGGTTTGCCGTTCCGCAGCACGGCCGCCGTGTTGTGCACCATTTCGCTGAGTTTTTCCGCTTCCCGGCTGGCGCGGTATTCCTGAAAAAACGAAAGGAAGACGGACGTGACCGCCAAAAACGCGATCAGGATCGCGCTAACTTTTTCGCCGAAGAAGAGCGAGAACGCGGAGATTATAAGGAGCACGATCACCAGCGGGTTTGCGAACCGGGAGAGGATCTGGACGGGGATGCTTTTTTTCTTTTTTTCCACCGGCCGGTTGTAGCCGTGCCGCGCCAGGCGGCCTTTGATCCCTTCTTCCCGCAGGCCTTTTTCCGACGTCTGAAGATATTCAAAAACCCTGCCGACCGGCGAATTTATAAAATCGAACCCCTGGTCCATCTTGCCTGACATTATACCGCGAGTTTAAGCGATATTTAAATGATCTTCCTGCCGACCGCTTTGTTCAGCTTTGCCCGCGCGACTTCGTAGTCGTATTTGGCGGAGACTAGGTTGAGCCTGGCGGCCTGATCGGCGGTATGGGCGTCAAGATAATTCTGCTCGGAGGTGATCCTCGCTTTATAGCTGACCTCCGTCATCTTAAACGCGCGCTCGGCCAGGTCGGCGGCGGTTTGCGAAGCGGAGATGCTCTCCTCCGCGCTTTTCAGGTTCAAAAAAGCGGAATTAACGTCAAGCGAAATCATATCCTTGATGTTCTGCTGCTGCGCCGCCGCGGAATTGTAATTGGCTTTCGCTTCCCGGATCTGGTTTACGGTCAGGAAACCGTCAAAAAGGCTCCACGAACCGACCAGCATTGACCGCCAGTTGCCCAGGTCGTAGTTTGAAGCGGTAACGGTTGGATACTCGGCTTTGGTCCGGCCGATCGAATAAGTGTAGGCAATGTTCGGCAGGAACCCGCTATAGTTAAGGTTGAGCGCTTTTCCGGCGATATCCATCGCCATCCCGTAAGCCCTCCACTCCGGCCGGTTCTGATAAGCAAGTTCCAAAACCTGTTCCTGAGACAGCGCCAGCGGCTCGGTTGTCCCCGGCAAACCTTCCTCCAGTTCATAGTCATCGGAAAGCTTCTGTCCGAGAACGTTCTCGAGCATGAGCCGCGACAGTTTGCCCGCATTCTCCGCCTGGATCCGGTTTATTTCAATATTGGCCAGCTGGGTTTTCGCCCGCAAATAATCCA
>CAIYXV010000091.1 GCA_903930225.1 uncultured bacterium
GTTCCTCTTAAGTTGTTGGCCAGATGGATATTGACGACCTTGGATTTGGTATACCCGCTCACCGCGACCAGTAATGCCTCCGTCAGGTCGGCGGTCATGTCGGTTTCCGCATAATAATGGGTAAGCGCCGTTAGATCCGAAGAGAAAAAGCCCCGGTTGATCTTATTTGACACTACTCTCTTTTTCCATATTGGTTGATGTGAAGCAATTGCTGCCAGTTGCTCCGCGGTAGCTTGAGCCGCTTGGGCTTGAGCCGTCTGAGCCTGAGCTTGAGACTGAGCCGCCGTTTGCAATTCCATCCTTAATTTATCGATCCGGTTAATGTACATTCCCTGATCCTCATTCAGGACCAGTTCCTGGAACATTATGTTGTCAACATCCATCAGGCAGGGAAGATTAACGGCCGCGACGGTCACGTTGTCGGCCGAACCGTTCGCCAGCGCCGCTTCCATCACTCCCTGGGCGGCAACCGCCGGATCATTGTTGTCTCTCACGATAGCGGTAATGTTGCCCTCAGTCATACTGCCGTCGACCGCGCCGTCCGAATAGATCAGGAAAGTGGTCATATCAGAACTTGGCCTTATCGGTATCTTGACCATGTTCAGTTTTACCGGAGGGTTTATCCTCCCGTTCGAATAATTCATGCCACCCAATCCGGAAGTCACTATGTTCTTTTGCGGAAAATCAAAATTATCGAACGCTTCGATCTCCTCATCGGTCACCGCTTTCTTCGGTACCATGATCTTGCCCAGGATGGCGTCATCAAACTCCACGTTTAAAACCCTTTTACGCTGTTCCACCATATCCGGATCTTCCCCTGCCTGCATAAAATCGGAATTGAAGATCTCCATTTTCAGGCTGTGGTCGCGGCTCAATGTTAAAGCCCTTCGGGGATCAACCCCTTTCGCGCGCGCGTCGCCGGTGTGCAGGACATGCACAAACCCGTTCTTGCGGTCGATCTCCAGCACCACGAGTGTCGAACCCATGCCTTTTTTGGCGCCATCCTTTGCGATCTCTTCGCAGATCACCTGATTGGCGGCAATGAACGCATCGATCTGCGATATTCCTTCAGAACGGGCGCTTATGTACTGCGCCACGCCGATCCTTGCCGCCACATCCCCCGCCGCATGGCCTCCCATGCCGTCGCAAACAATGAAAACTTCGGTCCCATCCGGAAGGATCGCGTGGCCGGCGGCATCCTCATTGTGGTCCCGTTTGGTACCCAGATCGGTCACGATCGAGAAATAACTTGCGGACACGGTCTTGCGATCCTCTCCCGCAATAACGACCGGCGCGTTCGCCTGCGGCGCCGCGGTCATTATTATCTGGTTCGAGGGATCGAACAGGTTCAAGAATTCATTGGCTCGTGCTCCCATTACCATGTCGTTGCCGCCACTGTTTTTGCCCAGTGTCATCAGACGGCCCACCAGCCGGCTGTGTAGTTCGCCGACATTTTCAGATTCCTTGAGTATCTGGTTTACCTCCGCCGCCATCACCGGTCCGATCACCGGGAAACCTGAAAGGTAATCCCTGATCGGGACCAGGAGCTGCGGATCGGTCTCGTCAGGATTGTCGACCATAAATTGTTTAAGGTCAGCGGGACTATTGAAATATAGTATTTGCTGCTGCGCTACCGCAGCCTGCGCCTGGACCGGACCGGCCGCCGCCTGCGGCACACTCTGCTGATATTGAAGCAATTGGGCGCGAAGCACTTTATTTTCCCTTTTCAGCCGGGACTCCTCCGTTAGTGCCTTCGCCTTATCATCTATCAAGGAACCGATCTGAGGCCCATTTTCCTTAAGCATTCTCATGTTATCCCGAACTTTTTCCAACGCTAGATGCATATTGTCCAGGTTGGGCAGAAGCCCCATGTCCTCGGTCAGCGCCACCAGCACGGCCTTCATCTCCCCGATCCTCTGTATCGCCCAGTCGATCTTGAAATCGTCCCTTTCCCCGCAAAGTAATTCAACAATATCCTGTACGGCCTTTGAAACATAGGCCACATTTTCATTGTTCTGCCTTAATGTTTCCTGGACCTGCTGGGCCTGGGCGATCGCCCGGGCGGCCGCCTGACGATGGGAATCGACCAGGGCAAAAATAGCCTGGGTCACTTTATCGGCTTCTTCCGGTTTAAGACGGAGATAATCGGTAATGACTTTAAGTTGTCTTTCAGCGGCTTCGATTTGCGGGACAAGTAGTTTTATCTGGTCCGTTAAACCTTTGTTCTGAACGTTACCCGATTTTATCTGATCCCTTAAACCAGTGTTCTGAGCGTTACCCAGGCTGATCTCACGCTGAAGATCTGAATTTTTACCGGTCAGATCATCAACCTGCCGTTTCATCTCTACCTGCGCGTCCCCTAGAGCTTGGCGGGCGCTGCCCAGTTCATTGGCAAGGGTTTGCTTTTCTCCCTGCAAGGCCTGCTTACTCTGTTCCAAACCTGCTATTTCGGTATTAAGACGATCGCGGGTGCCGTTAGAAGCAATTATGATCCTTGCTTTTTCACCATTTAGCCCTTGGACCATCCTTTCAAGGCTTGCCACCTGCGTTCTAAGGTCCTCCACCATTCCGCTCATCACGTCCACCACTCCCAGGATATCGAGGCCGGTCGAAAGCATGCGGGTGGTCCCGAGCAATGCGGTCTTTGACAGGTTTCTAATGTCGGGTTTCAGGGCAGTGTTGTTCATGGTGGGGACAAGGCTGCCAAGGCTAAGCGGGCTCTGCTTTGTTGCAAGCTCGGTCAGCATGGGGATGGCTCTATTCAAGCTCAATTTCAAGGGTTCGCTCATTGATTTAGATTATATCCGGGCTTGACTCGATCAAAGCGGTAAGCGCGTTGGTAGCGAACAGGTTGCCGGTCTGCGCCAGCTTCCCTAATTCGATCCCGACTTCATTCCTGACGGCAGTGCCAAGTGCATCGTCGGACTGTCCTTTCATTTTATCCGCCAGCTTATCAAAAGTATTGCCTAATTCGGAGTTCATTTTCAGCCAGTTCACTATGTCTGCCAGTCTGGCCCTGATCATTGCTCCGGTGCTTGCATTTATAAATTTCCCGAACGCCTCAAAATCACCGGTCGTGATCGGAAGTCCCTTGGGAGCCGGCAGAGGAACCGAAGGCGCAACCGGGGCTACAGGAGCTGTTGGCGGCGGTGTGGCCGGTTTTGTCACCACTGGCGGTAACGGAGGAGGAACGACCACCCTTCTTATTGGAGGAGGAGGCGGCGCGATCGGTGGAAGGACTACCGGTTTCACAACGGCCGGTGCCGCTACCTGATGATTGGCAGTCATTCTTAATTCTTCGATCTTGGTCGTAATCTCCCAGACCAGGGTCTGAGCATCCTTGATCCCGATTTTTGCCAGATTGTTCTTTTCTTTCTGATGTTCGTGCGCCCTCACGACCTCCGGCACATGCTGGAATCCCGCAATATTTTTCTCCACTTCTTTCTCGGAAACGATAGATTCAAGTATCGGCGGCAGAGCATTCTGGAAGCTGTCGACCAGAAGGATCAAACGCCTGGAAACATTTTCGATCCCCTTCCCCAGATCATAAATCCCTTTTTTTATATCATCGGGCAATAAGGATACCTGGAACTGCCATTCAACCGGCTTAAGCGCTGTTCTATCGAATGTCCGGCCGTGAAAGGATTCCTCGATCGGAGCCATCAGATTCCCCAGGTTCTGGGTGTGGCCCCCGAGCGCGCGTTGACGGACATCGATCTCCGTCAATATTTCGTTCAGGCGGTCGACCGCGTCAGTGTATTCCGGATCTTTTTCATACTGCTTCTTGATCACAGAAGCTCCGCGGGCATGCTTGCTCATGGCTTCTTCCACTTTCTTGAACCCGTCGATCAGGTTCCCGACCGTTTTTAAAATATCCGACAGTTCGTCTTTTATCGCCGTTAACGGAGCCTGCATCTTATCGTCGACCGTATTAACGCCGGGCGCCGCTTGTGGAAGCGGAGGAGGAACGACCACCTTTCCGCCGTTGGCCGGTTTTGCCCCGATCAGCGGAAGGGTCTTGGGAGCGCTTTCACCCGGGAATAGCTTGTGGAATATCATGTTAGCGCCGGTCTGATATGGACCGACCGCGCAAAGAACGGTCAGGATATCTCTCGCCGCGTCCAGATCGGTTATCGTGGTGCCGTCGCGCAGGGCTCCGCGGTTGGCTAACTCCTGAACGATATCTTTCTTTATGCTTTGACGAATAGGCGAAGCCAGCATTAACAGAATGTTGTCGTGGGAAAGCGCGCTCTTGAGGTAACTGCCGACTTCCGTTTTCAGGGACTGATCAAAACCGAGATAGGTCAAAACGGTCAGCTTTTCATGAAGGTTAAGTTCGGTCCCGGTCATGACCTGGGTAAGCGCCAGCCTTCTTGAATCCAAAGTCACGCTTGCGTCCGGCTTCAATAAAAGCCGGGCGACGTCAAGAGTGTTCGGCTGAAGCCGGGAAAAACTCTGGCGGGCTAAATTAAGCTGGACCGGGTTTGAACCTGCAATCATGTTGCTATCACCCCTTATTCTTCAATTCCACTAATTTCTGGTACGCGTTCGTGACCATATCCTCGCTGACATGCGGGCCAAAATCATGATCGGATAACAATAGTTGTTCTAGCGCGTCATAATCTTTGGCCGCAAGCAGCGCCTGAACCTGTGGGTTCACGCTTGCCAGGGCCTGAAGACCATCCGTAGCTGAAGCCAGCACCAGATCGGCGCTTCCGGGATCGGTCGCGCGCGTCTGTTCCGGATCCTTTGCATTGGTCGGTGCTTGGCTTGAAGAAGGATCATCCGGCATCATAACCGCGCCAACCTGCGAAGGGGTCGGTAAATCGGCTTCGCCAGGCTGTACGGTGGCCGGCTGCTGCGGCGCAAGGCCGATCAGATCGTCCAGATTACCGAGATCCACGCTGATCCCGCTGGGGGCAGCAATCGGAACTCCCGGCTTTAAATTGGTCAATGCCTGCGAATCAACCGCTACTGTGCCGCTTTCGCCAAGCTGTTTTGAAACTGCTGCTTTTTCGTTTTCTGCTCTGGTCCTAGCGGCTTTCTCTTCTGCTAATTGGCGTTCTAATTCCGCAATTCTATTTGGATCAGCAACCGGCGATTGTACCCCCCCGCTGACAATGGTTGGATTGGTGGTTGTTGCCACTGGCGGCGTTGCCACTGGAGGTGTAGCCACTGGCGGCTGAACCGCTGCAGGCTGAGCCACTGGCGGCGTAGCTGCTGGAGGTGTTGCCACTGGCGGCGTTGCCACTGGAGGTGTAGCTACCGGAGGCGTTGCCGCTGCATTTTTTTCTAATGCATCAATATGATTCACTATTGCAGCTAATTCTTCAGACGCTTTTTTGATATCCGACTTTAATGTTTCCTTTTTCTT
The DNA here is from genome assembly GCA_903930225.1 of uncultured bacterium. Taxonomy (GTDB): domain Bacteria; phylum Margulisbacteria; class WOR-1; order XYC2-FULL-46-14; family WPAF01; genus CAIYXV01. Next base: position 5,375 of record CAIYXV010000091.1, read on the forward strand.
AAGCGCCTCTTTGGAAGCTGTTTCTAATGCGTCAAGATTAGCTTTCAGCGCTCTTTTTGCATCTTCAGTCGTGGTAGGCAAATAATATTTATCATTAAATTCCGATTCGGCTTTTTCATGAGCGTCAATGGCGCTTTTAGCAGCGTCAAGCTCGGTCTTTAGGTTTGCAATATTTTGGACGATCTGATCGTGTTTAGTTTTTGCTTCATTAAGCGTAAGCGTTAAACCGGCCGGATTCAAGGCTGGCGCCGGCGGCGGCTGAATGGCCGGAGCAAGATTAAAATCGATCGCTTTTCTGGACAATCCTTTTATTACGCCCGTGATCAGTATCGCTCCAATCGCGATGATGTCCAGACCGTTAAAACTGTTTAGGTGAGGCGCAACCAGGTCTATGACCGAGTGGTTGTACGCGGTAGCCAGCGCCAGGGCGGCAGCCGGACCATAATTAAGCATATTTAGCTTAAGAGAGTTTGTCTCCGCAATACCCAGAGCTTTCATTGTCGCACCGAATCCATTCAGATCGCGACCGAAAGCCGGATTTTTTGCGGACCACCCTTTCGTTAACACAACATTTGTCAAACCTGTCCAATAACCCATCATTTTCCTCCTGTTTTTTCTTATAAAATCAGTCTATTCTTATATATTTATCGCCACAAACCGCGCGAAATTTCACATTAATTTAAATAATTTCGCTGAAGACATGATTAGCCTCGATCAGCGCCTCGGCATAAGTATTAAATCTCTGTTCGGGATATTTAGCGGTCAGTCTTTCCATGAACCTGATCACCGGTGCGGGCAGGTCCTTATAATCCGGGATCGCTTTTTCATTGAGATTGTTCGCCAGATGCAGCGCTTCCAGCATTTCTTCTTTTGGCTCCAGCTTGTTCAATTGCCTGGGGGTATCGCCGATGATAAGAAAATAAAGCAGTATCCCGATCGAATACATATCCGCCCGGTGATCCACTTCTTTGGTGCCTTTCCTGAAATTTTCCGGCGCCATGTAATCGGGCGTGCCCATGATCCCTCCGGTCTGCGTATTATCGGATTGTTCCTGAAGGTGCTTGGCCAGGCCGAAATCTACCAGCTTTAAGGTCCCTTCTTTCGATAACATGACATTGGCGGGCTTGAGATCGCGGTGAATGACATCCTGATCGTGCGCCACTTTCAGCGCGTTCAAGATATACATGATCACAATCAGGGCTTCCGCCGGAGTAAGCGCGTTCTTTCTCCTGAATTCATTGAGCGTCATCCCTTCGATCAGCTCTCCCACAAAACTGATCGGCTCTTCGATCAGATGGAAGATCTGCATGATATTGTTGTTTTTTGCCCCCGCCCTGGAAAGCGCGGCCGCTTCCTGCAGGAACCGGCCGACGATCTTTTTGTCCTTTGCGTTGTTTGGAAGCTTAATGACGACATATCGCTTCAATTGTTCGTCATAGGCCAGATAGATCATGCCCATCCCACCCTTCCCCAGCGGGCCCAGAACTCGATACTGCTTATGCCCCGGAATGCGGTTATAATTTTTACCGTCGCCTTTCAGCCTTTCCAAGAACTTCACGCTGTCGAACGATGCGGCAACTTTCGCCACGATCGAGTCTTCCATCGCCATCTTCGCCCTTCGGATCTCGTCTTCCCGCGCATGGGTATAACCGTTGGAAACAATAATGTCCGCGGAGCCCAGGCTAAGATGCGATCTGCTTTCGCTCGCCATTTCAATTGAAACCTGGACCGAGGCGTCTTTTTGGATCGTGGGCGGTTCGGGGGTTACGGATCTTTCCGGCACCGTTTCCGGCTGCGAAGCTTCGATCGCAGAGGGCGAAACGATTACCAGCGCGGGAGGTGGTGAGACTGGAGCCGCCGCAGCCTGGATTGGCGCGGGAGCCAAAACCGGAACCGGCGCGGGAGGTTTATCAAGGGTCACATTGGCAAAGGTAGGAAATGACGGGTTCGAGTCCGGTTGCTCGCCGGTATTCTGGATTTTTACTGGCGGCATTTTTTCCGCGAATAACAGGGACGTCAGCATCGTGAACGGGATCCCGACCGCGGCGCCGATCAGGATCGGAATGATATACTCATGGGACAGATAACTGTCACGGATGTTATCTTGAACGAACGGGGAAACTTCAAGCCTGTAAGCGATCTCGGTGGCGATCGCGCCCAGTGTCATGGCGGTCAGCAATCCCTTGCCGTTGAAGATCCTAAGATCAAGGAAGCCGGCTTCATTGCCGAACATTCTTTTGCCCCTGATCTCTCTTATCTCTCCCAGGCTGGAAGATCCGCGTCCATAAGTTGGAACTTTCAGGCGTCCGGCGTTTAAATTAATTTGAGAAGAAAAGTCGGCAGACAGTTTTTGCCGATCAAACTGTACTTGTGCTCTAAAATTAGGGTTTATTCCTCTAGGCAATTGATGAACCTCCGTTTTTTTATCGTTTGAGGTTCACGGAAATTTCACTGCGGGGAAAAATAGAGGCCCTCACCCGCCATCATCTTAACCGGTGGTTTATTTTTCACCTCCCTCTCCCAAAGGTAGAGTCGGGTGTCATTCCAGACCTGCCTGCCGGCAGGCAGGCTTGATCTGGAATCCAGGGGAGGGAATATAATAATCCTGGATTCCAGCGTTCGCTGGAATGACAGGCTTTATGGGTGAGGGATTCAGGCCTATTTCCGGCGGAAGAGGCGGAAAAGGATGCGGGGCTTGGTCATTACTTCAAGCAGAACATTGCCGATAGTCGGATACGTCCGCGGGTTGGCGACCAGGGACCAGAATACGGTCGAGTGGTTCTCAAAATCACCCACGCGCTCGATCAGCGGCGCGTTATCCTTCACGTAATCGAAAACCTTCTGCATAACTTCTTCGCCCATGTTCTCCATGATATAGCGCGCCAGCAGGCAAAAACGTATCTCCTGGCCGAACTCATCGTTCCATTTTCTTTCGTACCCTGTCAGGTTGCCTTCCCTGATCGCTTCCGCCAGCAGTTCCGCGGATTTCATACCATAATATATACCGCCGGAGGTGATCGGCTTGATCTGGCAGGCGGCGTCCCCGACCAGCGCCGCGTTGTCCTTGACCAGCTGGCAGGTGCCGATGGGGATCGGACCGGCGTTCTTTTCTATTATCTCGCCTTTTAAATTTTTTTCCTTGATAAAACGGTCCAGCTCCGCGATCGGTTTATCGCAGATGGTCCCCACCCTGATCACCCCCTTCCCTTCCGGAATGACCCAGGTGAAAAGAGAGAATGGCTTGACGTAGCTGACTTCCACCCGGTCGCTGTCCGGTACCTCCATTTTTATCCGGTACTGCAGTCCCTTATAAAGTTTCATGTTATGGGAAAAATTGAGCGATTTTCTGACTTTTGAATTGGGGCCGTCAGCTCCGATCAGCAGATCGGCGTAATATTCGCCGTTGGTGGTCTTAATCCGATACCCGGGCCCGGACCGGTCAACGGATAAAAGGCGCGTGTTATATTCGATCTTCAACCCCTGGCTAAGTTCTTTGTCAAAGGCCGCGCGATCGATGATGAACGCCACCTGCGGCCTTTTTAACAGAAAGCCGCTTCCATTATATGATATTTTGGCGCCGTCGATTACGTTGAGCACGGTCTTTTTGGTCGGCGGCAGTACCATGTCGGAAAATACGTCCTTCCCTACTATTCCCGCGCAGGAAACGGGCTTGCCTACTTCAGAATGCTCCTCCAGGATAAGCGGATTGAACCCGTAGTGTTTAAGCAGCTGGCCGAGATAGCATCCGACCGGGCCGGCGCCGGCAATTATGATCTTGGCGGTTTTTTTTGTCATACAGTGGGGTATTATATCACAGAATTCAGATCAGTAGACTTCAACCTTGGTCAGGAACACCCAGGCAAAAACGGCCATGACGGCCGCGATCGCGCAGAGCGAGAAGAACTGCTGGATGCCCGCGTTCACCATCGCCAGGGCGATTGAGCCAAGCATGAATTGCACCGCGTACAGCGTCAGCACCGTTCCCTTCTGCGAAAGACCCATCAGGTGGATCCGATGGTGCGAATGGTCCTTTCCCGGCTGGCTGAACTTGACATGATGCAGGAACCGGTTGGTAAACACGAAATACGTGTCAAAGATAGGGATACCCAGTATGATCAGAGGCAAAATGAACGTTACGAGCTGCAGTCTGGTGATATGCAGGGAAAGCGCCACGTCCCATAACCCGATAATGTTCAGCTTGATCGCCAGGATCGCCATCGAATATCCCAAAAGTGTGGCTCCAGCCTCGCCTAAGAAAATTGAAGCCGGATTAAAGTTATACCGTAAAAAGCCAAGACAGGACCCCAATACGATCAGAGACAGCAAAGCCAGGTCAGCCTGTCCGCTGTTCAAAGCAAGCAGAAAAAAGAAGAACGAAGCAATAGCCGAAACTCCGCTTACCAACCCGTCCATGCCGTCAAGCATATTCATGGAATTGGTCATGAAGGTCATAAATCCGATCGAGACCAGGACATTGATCCAATCGGTGTTAAAAAAATGCAGCTGGATCCCGGACGACAGCACAAAAAGCAATGAGAACAAAAGATGGGCCCAGATCTTGTAGCGGGCGCGGATGTTTATCCCCCGGTCGTCGATCATGCCGAACATTACAAAAGCCAGTCCGAATAGAATGACCCAGAAATTGAACCTCTCAAAATACAGGAAGATCGACGAAGTAAGGGCGATCGCCAGGAATACGGCAGCGCCGCCGAGCAACGGGGTCGGCCGGTCGTGGATCTTGCGTTTGCCCGGCTGGTCGATGAACCCGAATTTTCCTCCGCACCAGATCATGACCGGTGTCAGCAGTAAAGACAGGAAGAGAGCCGTAATAAAAGCCAGCGACTGGTTAAGCATCATTATAATTATAGGTCATCATGAGGAAACCGGCAACTGCGGATAATGATTTGCTTTTTAGCTTAGCGCTTTTTTCAGCTTTACCCTGAACCAGCTTTTTTCCAGGATCTGATCTATATAGCTGTCTTTTACAATCCGGCGGCTCTGCACCTCGCGCCTTTTGGATAGTACCTTGTCAAAGCGGCATAAAAATGCGGCTTTCGCTCTAAGAAAACTGAATAGCCGCCATTTTCGAATTGAATAGACCAGAGCCCCAAAATTAAAAATAATGTGCAGCGGCAGATACTTCAATAATAATCTGGTCGGCATGTTCTTATAAAAAACATACTCAATGTTCCGCTGGCTTAAATACATGTAATCCTTGCTAGTTTTGCCGATCGTCGCCGATACTTTGTGATAGACGACCGCCTCCGGCACATAAAGGCATTTGAACCCTTTTAGCTGCGCGCGAAAGCTCAAGTCCACATCTTCGTGCCCAAAGAACAATTCCTCGTCAAATAAGCCGACCATATCGAACAATTCCCTGCGGTAGATCGAGGACGAAGCTGAAGCTCCAAAAACATAGCGTTTTTCTGAAAAAGCGTTCGGGTCCCTCACCAGATGGCCGATCTTGCGAGGGGTGCCGGCAATGGTGTAGCTGTCACCCGCCGAATCTATCATGATCCGGTCGCTTTCAAAAAATACCCTCGACGCGCAGAAGCCGGCGGTTTGATCTTCATCCAGCGCCAGCTTAAGGCTTGATATCCAGCCAGGGTCTACTTCGGTGTCATTGTTGAGCAAAGCGATGTATTTGCCCTTTGCGGCTTTTATGCCCTCGTTGCAGGCGCGGGCAAATAAATAATTCTTATCCATTTCCAGTACCTTGACTGCCGGGAATTTGCTCTTCACCATGGCGACACTTTGATCAACTGATGCGTTGTCGACCACGATCACTTCAAAATTAAAATCTATCTTTTGCTTATATAATGAATTGAGGCAGCGTTCAAGCAGATCCTGTTTATTATAATTCGGTATTACGACCGATACCGTGATCGGTTCTTTTGATGGCATTTATTCAATTTTACTTGAATTCCGTCTTTTCTTCAACGGGTGCCGCTGCGCCAGCCGCTGGAGCTGCACCAGGTGCTGCTGCCATCTGTACTGCTGCGCTAACCCCGAACTCGGTCTGTAATGTCTTTACCAGGTCATTCAGTTCCAGAACGGTCATTCCTTTGA
>CAIYXV010000092.1 GCA_903930225.1 uncultured bacterium
AGATTTGTATCGGTCGGGGACGTGAAGGGCCTTAAGATCGGTTTTAAAAATAAAAAAGAGATCGGAGCGGACCGGATCGTAGATTCCTACGCCGCGTTTAAACTGTACGGGGTTCCTGCAGTCGTCATCGATTTCGGCACGGCAACGACCTTTGACGTGATCTCAAAAATTGGGGAATACCTGGGCGGTGCGATCGCTCCGGGGATCGGACTTTCAAGAAAAGCGCTCCACTCGGCCACGGCCAAACTGCCGTTGATCAAGATCAAAGCCCCGCGGAACGTCATTGGGAATTCTACGGTCGAGGCCATGCGTTCCGGCCTGGTCATCGGCTACGCGGCGATGGTGGAAGGCATGATCGCGCGGCTGAAGCAGAAGATCGGAAGGAGCGCTAGGGTGGTCGCGACCGGCGGATACGCCAAATTAATAGCGAAATATGCGCGGGGAATTGATATAATTGACAGTGATCTTACACTGAAAGGACTATATCTTATATGGCGGGAACCTGCGGCTAAACGCCGCGGTTCCAAGATATTAAATGAAACCGCGAGGTTTACTCGCAGGTTTCATTAGAGGGAGAAGGAATGGCAGAAGAATTAAGCGAACTATTAAGGGTCAGGCGCGATAAACTCGAGGAATTTAGAAAAGCGGGCCGCGATCCGTACCCTTATAAATATGTGCGTACCGGCACCTCGGCCGATATTCAGAAAAAATATGCCGATCTCAAAGGCGAAGAAGACAGCCCCGAAGAGGTTTCGGTCGCCGGCCGGATCTTGGCCAAGCGCGGACACGGCAAGGCTTTCTTCATGCATATAAACGACGGCGAGGGAAGGACCCAGATCTATGCCAAGCTCGATCTGCTCGGCAAAGAAAAATACGAACTTTTTGAAAAGCTGGATATCGGGGATTTTGTGGGCATAAAGGGAAAGGTGTTTCGTACCCGGACCGGGGAGCTTACTGTTCGGGTGTCGGATTGGACGCTGCTTTCAAAATCCCTCCATCCTCTGCCTGAAAAGTGGCACGGTTTACAAGATAAAGAGCTTAGGTATCGGGAAAGATATGTGGATCTCATGATCAATCCCGAGACCAAAGAAGTATTTCTCAAGCGCTTCAGGATCATTAAAGCGATGAGGAAATTTCTGGAGGGGAAGGGATTCCTTGAGGTTGAAACCCCGATCCTGCAAGTGATGCAGGGCGGGGCGGCGGCCAAGCCGTTCGAGTCATACCATGACGCGCTCGACATGCCGCTTTTTCTGCGTATCGCGCCCGAGCTTTATCTTAAACGCCTGCTGGTGGGAGGGTTCGAGAAGATCTTTGAAATGGGCCGGGTATTCCGCAACGAAGGGATCTCGTTCAAGCACAATCCCGAGTATACCATGCTCGAGGTTTACGAAGCATATTCCGATTATCATGATGTAATGAAGCTGACAGAAGAAATGGTACTGGCGGCTCTTAAAGAAATATCCCCGGAATTGAAGATCGAATTCAAGGGCGAGACGATCGATTTTACCCTTCCCTGGAGAAGGATCCCGCTGATTGAGGCGTTAAGGGAATACGGCGGCGTCGATATTGAGAACAGGTCCGACGACGAGATCAGGAAGATCGCGAAGAGCAAGGGGATCGAAGGGTTCGAAGAGATCGGCATCGGCAAGATCATAAATGTTCTTTACGACAAGCTGGTCGAGCCGAACTTAAGACAGCCGACTTTTATCATCGATTATCCGCTCGAGACCTCGCCGCTGGCCAAGAAAAAAAGGGACAATCCCCGGCTGGTGGAGCGGTTCGAGCTGATCGTGGCCGGCATGGAACTGGCCAACGCGTTCTCCGAGCTGAACGATCCGCTGGACCAGCGCGAACGGCTTAAAAAACAGGCCGAGCTTAAGGCGGCGGGGGACCTGGAAGCCGAATCGATGGATGAGGATTTTCTGCGCGCGCTCGAATACGGCATGCCGCCGGCCGGAGGGTTGGGGATCGGAATCGACCGGCTGGTCATGCTTTTGACCAATTCCCCTTCGATCAGGGATGTCCTTTTATTCCCGCACATGCGTCCGCTCGCAGAGGCCGCTCCCAAAGAGGAAGAGATGAAGATCCTCGACAAATGAAGGTAATCGAATTATTAAATAAGGGAAAACCGACGCTGTCTTTCGAGTTCTTCCCGCCTAAAAACACGGACCAGGAGACCCAGCTTTTTTCCGCGCTCTCCGCGCTTAAACAGTTCAATCCTAATTTTGTTTCGGTCACTTACGGCGCGATGGGGACCAACCGGGAACGGTCTTTTTTCTGGGTAAAAGAGATCAAGGAGCGCTTCAAGATCGAACCGGTCGCGCATTTGACCTGCGTCGCCGCCTCGAAACCGGAAATCGCGGATTATCTAGATGAGCTGGAGCGGATGGGGGTTCAAAACATCCTGGCCTTAAGAGGCGATCCTCCGGGAGGGGGGGGGGATTTTATTCCTCCAAAGGACGGCTTCAAGTTTGCCAAAGACCTGATCTCCTTTATAAAAAGCAGTAAACCGGGCATATGCGTGGGCGCGGCGGGATTTCCCGAAGGGCATATATCCGCCCCGGGGATCGAGAAGGATATCGTTTATTTAAAGCAGAAGATCGACGCGGGCGCGGAATACGTGATCTCCCAATTGTTTTTCAATAATATGTTTTTCTTTGATTTTGTGGGCCGGTGCCGAAATGCCGGCATCAATGTGCCGATCATTCCCGGTTTGATGCCGATCACCAGTTTTAACCAGATAAAAAGAATGACCGAAACCTGCGGCGCGACCATACCGCGCGCGCTTATGAACGAATTGGAGAAATTGCAGAACGATCCGGCGGCGATAAAAAAGATCGGGGCGGAACAAACTTTAAAGCAGGCGGAAGAGCTGTTAAAAAGCAAGGTCAGCGGGCTGCATTTCTTTGTGATGAACCAATCGGAGCCGATCTCGGGAATACTTAATCAATTGCGGATGAAGAAATTATAATGACGACTTACGGAGTATCTAATAATACCCACGAATTAATTCGTGGGTATTATTAGACATGCCGAAGGCATACATCCATTCGTCATTCGCAATTAGTAATTCGAAATTAAATCAGGCGACCCAGGCGGGCTACTGCTTCATAAAACCGATTATCCGACCATATTTGAATTCTTCAATAAATATGCGATTATTAAGGTAATAACCACCATATTCGTATTTTGATAGATCAGGGTAACAGTTTCCTTCAGCATGGTCACAATCATGCCATTCTGGAATATCTTCATCACGTAAAAGTTTTTCCATCGGAGGTATGGCCCTTATGGATAATTGGTCGAATATCGGCAGATATTTGCCTTCAGGTAATTCCTTGGCTTCCGGTCTTACGGTTAAGCCGCTGAGAGAAAATATTATGTCCTTATGCGATTCGTCGATAGACAAATTATTATTGGTTCCTTTCCCATCGAAATAATAGGTGACTGGTACTTTTATTCCTAAGACATTGTATTTGCTGTCGATCAATAAGTTTCCTGGCTCAAAATAGTTGCCTGGGGTAAATGTATACCCGATCGATTTGCCCCCTGATCTGACTTCGCTGACGCCGAACAAATTGTCCGTTTCGGGGCCGTTCAGATAATTTATGTAATAACCTGGCCGAACCGGGGATAATTCGACCTGGGTTAAATCATATATCGGCACCGAGGACTTAATGGTTTTGTCTTGGCAGCCTAAACTTAACGCTCCAATGGCAAAGATCCCGGCATACCTGCTTATCGTTCTTGTTGCTAAAGTTGATGTGGTAAACATGTTGACCCTCCATAAGGATATCTCCCATATTTATGCCGGATTTCAATATAAGAAATATATTTATTTATGGATTTTAATGATTGGAATATTTTAAATTGGATAATACCCACGAATTAATTCGTGGGTATTATTAGGGTTTTCTGCATTAAACTGCCTCGATCGGGTGAATTAATGTGTTAAAGCGTTCAGATCAGCGATCAGATCACCCGTCCCCAAAGCCTTCTTTGCGCCGCGTTGTAGAGGATATCGCAGTTCGAGACCTTGCGGTAGCTCTCGATCGCGTACTGCGACTGGTTCTGTTTTATGAAAATATCGCCCAGGTTGATCTGCGCGGCGGAAAGCTCGCGATTCACCGCGGCGCCTTTTTCCAGCCACTTTTGCGCTTCCGGCAGATTGCCCAGCAGATAGTAGGTTAACCCCAGATTGCTGGAGATCACGGCGGCCGAAGGGTCGATCTCAAACGCGTCCCGGAACCGGTGCAGGGCTTCTTCGTATCGTTTGCTTATCAGATGGGTGAGCCCGAGATTATTGATCCCCGCGGCGAAGTTAGGATCGAGCTGGGCGCAGAGCGTGAATTCCTCCTGTGCCGCCTGATACATGCCTCGGGCGAAGTAATTCAATCCGCTGGTGTTGTAGTTCTGGCCGAAAGAAACATTGAGCGTCTGCTTTTTCCCTCCCGCCTTGGATTCGCGCCCCCAGAAACCGATGATCATGGGATTATCTAAAAAGGCCGGGATCGCGGCCAGCATCTTGTTCTGAATGGAGGAGAGGCTGCTCGCTTTTAAGAACTTGATCTTATCGGCCAGGTTCGGGAACTCAAAGTCCTCCTGTAATATCTCTTCCAGTATCTCGATCGATTTTTTTATCAAGCCCTGCGATTCGTAAGAGAGGGCAAGCGCGAATTTTATTTTTTTTACCAGGTCGGCAAGGTCCGGGGTGGGGTTCTCGAGCCCTCGCTTTAGTATTGAGGTCGCCAGGTCGAACCTTCCTTCTTCGTGATACAGCTCTCCCATTACCAGATAGGCGAAGGGCGCTCTTTTCATGTCGCGGGTGGCGATCTGGGCTTCCCGGAGCGCGTCCTCCCGCTGGTTTATGGTATTGTAAATCTTTGCCAGGTCCAGATGGAGGGAGAATTTCCATTCATCGTCCGCCATCCGTTTTTTGATCGATTCCGCTTCGAGCAAAAGTTCTTTTTTCCGGCTTTCGGTATACTTTTTCTGCGTGTCCAGGTTGAAAGGATCGATCTCCAACGCCCGGGCGAAGGTTTCGACCGCCTTGCGGCAGAGACCCTGGTTGATGTACACGCTGCCTAAAAGATTGAGCGCGAGGATAGAGCTTTTATCCTGCATCAGCACCGATTCGGCCTCGAGCGACGCCCGGCTGTAATCGCCCTTGGCCAGATGGGCGTAGCCGATGACGATCCGCGCCTTCGGTTCTTTCTTTATGATCTCCCTGCATTTTACGATCACCCATTCCGCGCCTTCCGGGTAATGATCGAGGATCGCTTTGAGCTGGGCCAGGGCATCCTTGAAGTTCTCCTGGCTGATGTAGGCCTCGACCAAAAACTGCCGGGCCAAAAACTGCTCCGGATATTTTTTCAGTATCTCCCGACAGCCCTTGACCGCGCGGTCAAGCAGCTGCGGGCGGCCCTTTATCAATTTGGTGTATTCCTCGATCGATTCGCTGTAGCTGCCTTTGGCGGTCAGCGCTTCGGCCAGCAGAAGAGAGGCTTCAGGATGGCCGGGATAGTTTTTCAAAATCTTTTTTAATTGCCCGACGATCTCTTCGAGCTTTTGGGGGAAAGCATTCAGGATCTCCCTTAATTTGGTGACCGCGTTGTCAGGCTGCATGCAGCGGCCGTATATTCCCATCAATATTTCTTTGATCCTCAAGCTGTTCTCGCCCTTGCTTTCAAGCTCTTCCAGCTTGAGGATCACCTCGGAGGAAACTTCCGGGTCGGACTCGAACATCTCATTGTACTTTTCGGCTGAACGGTCAAAATCATTGGTCCGGGCATAAAGCTCGGCCAGCGTTCTTAGCGTGTTCTTGTTCCGGGGAAGTTCTTCGAAAAATGAGATCGCTTCCCGGTACATCCCTTTTTCCAGATAGACCGAGGCCAGCATCTCCGAGATCTGGGTGTCCTTTATCCCCAGCGAGATCGCTCTCGAAAGCAGGACGAGGGTGTCGTCCAGTTTTTCCTGCTTGATGTAGATCCGTCCGAGGATGTTGAACGCGGTCAGGTTGTCGGGGAACAGATCGAGCAGTTCCTCAAGTTCCAGCACCGCATTATCAATGAACGACCAGGACAAGAGCAGGCTTATGACCGAAAGCCGGGCCTGCAGATCTTTGCTGTTTTTATCGAGCACTCTTTCATAATCGATCAGTATCTCGGAAACCAGCCGGGGGTTAAAAAGCGCGGCTAAGGAATAGCTTTCGCGCGCCTGCTTGTAATATCCGTCGCGCAGGTACAGCCAGCCCAGATTTTTTAAAGTTGCGCTGTCTTTCGGGTTCGCGTTCAGATTTTTTTTGAGATCTTCAAGTTCAACGATCATGATTTATTTTTTTCTTTCATAGGCAAGCAATCCAAGCCCCATCGTCCCGAACAGGAGCTGGGGGAACCAAGCGGCCAGCAGGGGAGGCATCAACCCGCCTCTGCCCAGCGACCGGAACACCGACGCGAAAACGTAAAAAGTGAACATGACGACTATGGTAAGGATTATACCCCAAGTGCGTCCGCTTTTCAGCCCCGGGATCGACAGCGGGATCCCTATGAGCGCGAAGATGAGCGGAGTTAGAGGGACTGAATATTTCATGAACAGATCGGTCTTGAGCGAATTAACGGACCCCCCCACCTTTGAAAGCGAAGAGATCTCTGAGCTTAGCTCTCGGCTGTCCATTTCCTGCGAAGTGCGGATGTCGGACATGGTCAGCGGATCTTCGTTGAGGTTCACGATCATATTCGAGAACTTGGCCTCGTAAGCCAGATGACCATCTTCATCAAAATTATGGATCAAACCATTGTTCAGCCGCAGCACCAGTTTGTTGAGGGTTGCGGTGCGGGCGGTCATGACCCGGGGAAGCTTACCGCTCTCCAGCTCGTAGATCATTACATTCTCAAGCGTTTTGGTCTTTGCGTCCATTTTTTCTATGTAAAAATAGCGGTTGTAGGGATCCTTGAAGAACAGGTTCTCCTTGATCTCCGGCAGGGGCTGTTTCATTATGATCGTGCGGATTATGTTCTCCGAGACGTGATTGGCGTAAGGGACGATTTTCTCGTTGGTGATGAACGAAAGGACCGAGATAAAAAACGATATGATCAGTATCGGCAGGGCGATGCGGAAAAACGAAACCCCGCTGGTCCTAAGCGCCGCCAGCTCGTGATCATTGCTCAACCGGCCCAGGCACATGGCAATGCCGAAAAGCGTAGCGACCGGAAAGGTCATCACCATGATCGAGGGAAGCTTGAATACCAAAAGCTTGGCGACCTCGCCGAGAGGGATCCCCTTGTTAATAATGAGATCGACGAATGTAAATAGAAGATCGACCGTCATCACCAGGACAAAGCCCGCTATCCCCAGCAGAAAAGGGGAGAGCACTTCCCAGGCGAGATAACGGTCGAGGATCTTCACTGCTCGTCTTCGGTTCTTCTTCTTTGTTCGCGGCGAACGGACCGCGCCATGTCTTTCCTTCTCCGTTCGCTGGGCTTTTCGTAAAATTCCCTTTTCTTAAGCTCCTCGATGATCCCTTCACGGCGGACCCGGGTCTTGAACTTCCTTAAAGCCTTGTCCAAAGGTTCGTCTTTTCTGATCTCTATCTTTGGCATTAATTCTCCTCCTTCCGCAAGATTATCTACCTAATAACGTGATTACTATATTATAACTATCCGGGCGGCCAGGCAAGCGGCCTTCCGCCGAGCACGTGAACATGAAGATGCGGGACTGCCTGTCCCGCGTTATGCCCCTGATTAATTACCATCCTGAACCCGGAATCACTTGTGCCGAATTGTTCGGCCAGCTTCTGCGCGGCCTTAAAAATATGTTCCATTTCTTCCCCGCTCGCTTCCGCGATGGTGTTGATATGCCTTTTCGGCGAAACCAAAAAATGCACCGGCGCCTGCGGGTTTATGTCCTTGAACGCGAAGGTCAGCTCATCCTCAAAAACTTTTTCTCCCTTTATTTGGCCCGCGATTATTTTGCAGAAGAGGCATTCACTCATGCCGTTCTTCCTCTTTTCCGCGCGTTTCGGCGCGGCCCGAATCCTCATATCCGAAACAGCACATCAGCCGGCTGCACATGCCGGCGGTGCGGACCGGGGAGATCTGGTATCCCTGTTCCTTTACCATTTTTACCGTAACGTGGCGCGGCTTTTCCAGCCACATATGGCAGCAGAGCGGGCGCCCGCACGGCCCCAGCCCTCCCAGAAATTTCGCTTCGTCGCGGGCGTTGATATTGCGCATGGTCACTTCCGCCTGCAGGGTGGAGGAGAGGTCCCTCCGGTAGGCCTTCAGGTCCGGGGTCTTCTTGTCCTTTTCCATCTTGTAGTAGAGATTTATTTTTTTGATATCGAACAGGTATTCGGCTTCCACGATCTTGAGCGGGATCTCGTATTCCTTCACTTTCTCCGCCGCAATCCGCCGCGCTTCATTTTCTTTCGCGGAAAGAGATGCCGCCAGCTGGATGTCTTCCTCGGTGGCGTAACGGATCACTTTTTTAAGCCGCACGTCCTGGGTCGAGGCTACGGGATATTTTTTGGGGAACATGACGATCGTCCCGAACTCATCCCCGCGGTCGGTAAGAACGATCACCGACGCGCCGACCTTGATCGAGCCCTCACGGTAGCCGGTGATCGGGCAGATCCGGTTGAACTTCCTTAATTTTATCGCTAGTTTGTTTTCCATAGGTTAAGGCACATCCAATCCATCGTTATTTTTTTGTTGTAATGCTTTTTGATCGACCGCAGCGCCTGCAGTACCACGCGGGCGGGGCGGGGGTCCCCATTCCGCGCGAAGAGCGTGAACAGCTCGGTTAAGCGCAGGTCAAGCTCGGGGAGATCGTAGAGGAGAACGGTATTTCCCGTAAAGTCATCCGGCCGGTACTTTAACGCTTTAAAAATAGACGTTAATTCGGGCGGCGGCTCCTTGACGGACGGCTCTTCAAAAACGATCTTCTGACATCTGGAAACGATGGTTTCCTTGATGCCTTCCTCGCGGTCGCTGATAAGGATGAATACGACCCCGGCCGGCGGCTCTTCCAGTAGCTTTAAAAAACTGTTGGCGGCCTGATCGGTCATTGATTCCGCGTCATTGATTATTATTACCTTATACATGCTTTCGGAAGGGCCGAAACGAGTAAGCTCCTTCAGTTCGCGGATCTGGTCGATCTTAAAACTGGCCTCATCCTTGTTGATAGTCAGGATGTCGGGATGCACGGAGCCGGCCAGTTTGCGGCAGCTTAAGCATTCCCCGCAGGGCCTTATGGTATCGGAGGCGCAATTGAGCTCCCCGGCGAAGTCCAGCGCGGTCTTAAGCTTCCGGTCCATTTCCCCGCCTACAAAAAGGTAGGCATTGGCGACCCGCCCGGTCCGGGTTATGCCGGACATTATGGTTCCGACCCGGTCTTTCATTAACGTGGACATGTGAAAATTGTACCATAAAAAATGGATATTTTCAAAAAATACCGCCCATTTCTTTCGCCCGTGGATTTAGGGGAAATAATACTTGACAAGATCGGGGCGGATGGGATACAATGACCACACTCTTAATAGCAGAGCGGATTACGTTTTTACGATCACTCTGCGGAAGGCATGAATCCTTTTTATTGCTCTTACAAGAGCAGTGGGGGATGTATGGCCTTTGTCGTCTTTTATAAGACAAAGAACCTTGACAACTGAGCAGGAGTTTCTACCCCCGATTTATCGGGGGAGGAGCGAGTGTACTCTTTAAATTATTTCTTGATTCAAAAATAGAGCCAATTGAGAGTTTGATCTTGGCTCAGGACGAACGCTGGCGGCGTGCCTAACACATGCAAGTCGAACGGATGTAGCAATACATTAGTGGCGAACGGGTGAGTAACACGTAAGTAACCTACCCTTAAGACCGACATAACCCCGCGAAAGCGGGGATAATTTCGGATGTTTCCCGGCGGATGATTTCTGCCTGGATAAATCCCGCAAGGGGCTTAGGGATGGGCTTGCGGCCTATCAGCTAGTTGGCGGGGTAATTGCCCACCAAGGCTATGACGGGTAGCTGGTCTGAGAGGACGACCAGTCACAATGGAACTGAGATACGGTCCATACTCCTACGGGAGGCAGCAGTGAGGAATTTTCCACAATGGGCGAAAGCCTGATGGAGCGACGCCGTGTGGGTGATGAAGTCCTTCGGGACGTAAAACCCTGTCAGGGGGGACGATATTGACGGTACCCCCAGAGGAAGCCACGGCTAACTACGTGCCAGCAGCCGCGGTAATACGTAGGTGGCGAGCGTTGTCCGGAATCATTGGGCGTAAAGCGCGTGTAGGCGGCCCAGCAAGTCAGATGTTAAATACTCCGGCTCAACCGGGGTCCGCGTCTGATACTGCAGGGCTTGAGAGAGTCAGAGGAAAGCGGAACTTTCGGTGTAGCGGTGAAATGCGTAGATATCGAAAGGAACACCAGTGGCGAAGGCGGCTTTCTGGGACTTTTCTGACGCTGAGACGCGAAAGCTAGGGGAGAGAACGGGATTAGATACCCCGGTATTCCTAGCCCTAAACTATGTTCACTAGGTATTTGAGGTATCGACCCCTTGGGTGCCGCAGCTAACGCGTTAAGTGAACCGCCTGGGGAGTACGGCCGCAAGGTTGAAACTCAAAAGAATTGACGGGGGCCCGCACAAGCGGTGGAGCATGTGGTTTAATTCGATGCTACGCGAAGAACCTTACCT
>CAIYXV010000093.1 GCA_903930225.1 uncultured bacterium
AGGTCGCGGGTTCGAACCCCGTCTCCCGCTAGTCTTTCTTGCGAACGAAGTGAGCTAGAAAGACTTGTCCCGAGCGTAGCGAGGGAATAGAGTAAATTGGAACAGGGAGAAGTAAAGGTTGTTGATTGCGGGTTTCCCTCGGCTATAAGCCTCGGGACTCCCTTCGGTCGCGAACCCGTCTCCCGCAAGTCTTTCTTACGAGCCGAAGGCGAGTTAGAAAATCTTGTCCCGAGCGTAGCGAGGGACTAACGTATATGGAAAAGTGGTTTGTTTATATTGTTCAATGTGCAGATGATTCCTTTTATACAGGAATTACCAATAATCTTGAAAAACGTATTGAAAGACATAATTTGGGAAGGGGAGCGAAATACACTCGGACAAGAGGGCCGGTGGTTCTTGTTTATAATGAGTGCTTTGATTCAAAGGCATAAGCTTCCCGAAAAGAAATCGAGATAAAGAAATTGGGGAGAAGTAGGAAGCGGAGATTGATCACCGCGGGTTTCCCTCGGCCATAGGCCTCGGGACTCCCTTCGGTCGCGAACCCCGTCTCCCGCTAGTCTTTCTTGCGAACGAAGTGAGCTAGAAAATCTTGTCCCGAGCCCGTGAAGGGCTTTTTTAATGGCGCGGTACCCAAGTGGCTAAGGGAGCTGTCTGCAAAACAGTTATGCGGCGGTTCGAATCCGCCCCGCGCCTCATTCGAACCTTGAAAATGTAAATCGTTGCCCGCTTTGATACAACCTGCGGATTCGAACCGCAGGGGTTCCAAGGGGAACATCCCCTTGGTTCCGAGCGGAGCGAGGAAAGGGTGCAGTGAGCGAAGCGAACGTTGAGGGATAAAATCCCTCAAGGAGTCCCGATAGGGACGACAGGTTCGAATCCGCCCCGCGCCTTGTCTAAATGATGCGCGCTTAGCTCAGCTGGTTAGAGTACTTGCTTGACAGGCAAGGGGTCACAGGTTCGAACCCTGTAGCGCGCATTTATCCCGAGCTTAAACGAGGGATTATTTTTAAAATCACAATTGAATCCACCCCGATCCCGTGCTAGCATTTCCCTAACAGGGGAGGTGACGGAATGAAAGGTTTGGCAAAAGCATTGATCTGGATCGGAGCCATCGCCCTGGTCATCGGGGTCATAAGTTCACTATCATTCAGCATGGGGCACGGCATGAACTTCGCGATCAAAGCACTTAACTGGTGGCGCGGCGCCCTGGCGCTGTTCGCCTTCGCGATCGCGTTGCTGCTGGCGGAAAAGTGATCGCCTTCCGCACGGGAAAATAATTAAGGACTCGAGGCGCAATAGCTTCGAGTCTTTTTTTATCAATTTGAGCTTGCTATTTGTTCATCCGGTGCTAGAATTGCCTCAAATGTGGGAGGAATAGGAATATGGTTTATCATGAAATAGTGAAATCTGATCCGCTGAAGCTGATCATCTCCATTGCCGGCTGTTTTCTGGCGGCGGTGATCGGTTCGGTCGCCACTACTCCCAACATTCCGATCTGGTACGAGTTCCTTTCCAAACCGCCGCTTACCCCTCCCAACTGGATCTTCGGCCCGGTCTGGACGCTCCTCTTCTTCCTGATGGCGGTCGCCGCCTGGCTGATCTGGCGCAAAGGCCTGGCCGAACCAAACGTCAAAGACGCGCTCTCGATCTTTATCGTCCAGCTGGTACTTAACATTCTCTGGTCAGTCAGCTTCTTTGGGATAAGGATGCCGATCTTTGGTTTTCTGGTGATAATCGGGCTGTGGTTCGCCATTTTGATCACGATCATACGGTTTTTCAGGCTGGATAATATCGCGGGTTGGCTTATGGTCCCTTATATATTATGGGTCAGTTTCGCCGCGTATTTAAATCTGGGAGTGGTGATACTTAACCGATAAATCATCAATTATTGCACAGTAACGGACACCGGCTGGCTGATGCCAAAAAGCCAAAATGTACCCGTATTCCCTCCGGTTACAAAACTCGATCTGCTGTATGCCATGACATGGATGCTTGCTGCTCCCGCTTGCAGATTGGGATCATTCGCGGACGATGTGAATGATTCGGCCGTAATAGGATTCACGCTGCCGAGCCGGTGATTATAATCGTTGTTTATCACATAATATCCAATTAGATCCGTGGCCGGAGCGGCCGCGTTCCAGGTGAAATTATTGCTGGCTGTGGCCTGAAGCGTTGCCCCGGCGGTCGGCTGGGTGATCACAGGGTAAGTCGTGAAATTTGTTTTTGAAACTGTGTAAGCGGTTCCGTCGACCGTGGCCACGACCGTGATCGCGGCGCCGGCGCCAATCGTCAAATCCCCGATATAAGTCCCGGAATTGGTCGCGGTTACGGTCAGGGCGGTCCCGTTGATCGCGACCGCGGCATCCGTTACCGGATTGGTCAGGGTTAATTTATAAATGGTGACGGTCGCGCTTTTATCTGTCGACGGGACAGCTTGCGGATCGCCGGTATACAGAACAATATCCATGGTTGGCTTTTCCGGTGTGGCAGGTGTAGGGCTGATCGTCTGCTCAGACACAAGACTGCAGCCTGAAAACAGTAACATTGCAAATAATCCAGCCAGTATCGAATTTTTCATGTTAACCTCTCCTTTTATCATCTTTCCAGCGAGATCATGCCGATCGACTGGACCTTTACCTGCGGAACGATCTCATTGTACGAAAGCACCGCCACGTCCGGGAAGCTCCGCTCGATGAACCGTTTGAAGTGAGGGCGGAGGCGGGGAGAGCAGAGGGTCACCGGCAGAGCCTTCATCCTCCTGAAATTGCTGATATGCCTCTGGATTTGGAGCAGTATCCGCTCGCCGATGTTCGGGTCCACCGCCAAAAATGACCCATATTCCGACTGATGGATGGAGCCGATCAGGGTTTCCTCCAGCGCCGGGTCGATCGTCACTACCGTGATCACGCTCTCCTTGTCCGAATACGATTCGCAGATCTGCCGGGCAAGCGACTGGCGCACATATTCGGTCAGCACGTTGATATCGCGCGACAGGTGGGCGTAATCGGCCAGCCGCTCCAGAATGGTGGAAAGGTCGCGGATGCTCACTCTCTCTCTTACCAGAAGCTGCAGCACCTTGTGAACCTGCCCGAGCGAGAGCATGTCTGGTATCAGTTCCCTCACGATCGCGGCATTGGTGTTCTTTACCAGTTCGATCAGCGACTGCACGTTCTGCCGGGTCATGATCTCGTCCGCGTAGCGCTTGATTATTTCCGTGAAGTGCAGAGAGAGCGCGTCGACCGGATCGTGCAGGGTCAGCTGCAGCTTTTGCAGTTCCGCCAGATATTCATCCGGCACCCAGGTCACATAGTCGCTGGTGATCGGGTCTTTTACCTCGGTCCCGGTCATTTTTTTCTGCTTTATATCCGCCAGGCGGAGCGCCACCTCGTGATGGCCCAGATACGCTTCTCCGGTCGCTACCTTGGTCCCCCGGATCTCGATCGTATACTGGTTGGGCGGGAGCGAAAGATCGTCCATTACCCGGACGCCGGGGATCACGAATCCCAGCTCCTGGCCGATCTGATATCTGATAAGTGTTATTCTCTCAAGCAGGGCACCTCTTTGCGACGGATCGATCAGCGGGATCAGGTTCCGGCCAGTCTTGAGCGAGAGCGGATCGAGCCCGAGCGTGCCGAGAATGCTTTCGGGCTTTTTAAGCACTTCTTTGCTCGAGACCTCTTCTTTTACCACTTTGGCTTCTTCCCCCCTGGTCTTGGTCGAGATCAGCGCCAGCGCCAGCCCCCCGGACATGCCGGATAGCATAAGGAAAGGCATGGTGGGAAGGCCGGGAACAATGGCGAATGCCGCCATGATGAGCGAGACAAAGGCGAATGCCCGCGGCTGGGCGAACAGCTGAGCGGAGATGTCGGTCCCCATGCTCACCTCAGTCGCCGATTTGGTGATCAGAAGACCGGTCGCCACCGATACCAAAAGCGCGGTCAGCTGGGCGACCAGGCCGGCGCCGACGGTTAACAGGGCATAGGTGGTCAGCGCTTCCATGATCCCCATTCCCCGCTGCAGCCAGCCGACCAATATTCCTCCCATCAAATTCACCAGCACGATGATGATACTGGCGATCGAATCCCCGCGGACGAACTTGTTGGCGCCGTCCATGCTTCCAAAAAAGGTCGCTTCGGCCTCGATCTTTTTACGGCGCGCGCGCGCCTCGTTGGCGTCGATCAGCCCGGCGTTAAGGTCGGCGTCGATCGACATCTGCTTACCGGGCATGGCGTCGAGGGTGAACCGGGCCGCCACTTCCGCCACGCGTTCCGAACCCTTGGTTATGACCACGAACTGCACGATGGTGATGATGACGAAAACGATCACGCCGACAATGTAATTTCCTCCCACCATCACCACTCCGAACGCGGCGACCACCTGTCCGGCGTAGGCGTTAAGCAAAAGCTGCCGAGAGGCCTGGATGTTGAGCGACAGGCGAAAAAGAGTTATGACCAGCAGGATCGACGGAAAAGACGCCAGCTCCAGCGGCTCCTTAAGATACATCGCGACCAGGAGAATGAGCAGGGTGGCGGCAATGCTGACGGACAAAAGTATGTCAAGAAAGAAGGTGGGAAGGGGAATGATGATCAAGGCGATGATGCCGACCAGGATAGCGCCGACGATCATGTCGGTGGCGGAGAAAAGCGCCCTCAAACCTTTTACATCGATACCCGGAAAAGCCATAGCTTATTCTACATTTTCCCCTTTATTAATACAATAGTCGTCAGGCGGAAGCCGGCGCGCGGCGGGCCTGCTTTTCTTTCTTCAGCTTGTATACGTAAGCCAGCACTTCGGCGATCGCTTTATACAGTACCTTGGGCACTTCCTGGCCGACCGCGGTCGTAAAATAGATCGAGCGCGCCAGCTCCTCGTTCTCGACTATGGGCACGTTGTTATCTTCCGCGATCTTTTTTATCCCCTCCGCGTTCAATCTCTGCCCCTTGGCCAGGACGGTGGGCGCCTTCATTTTCCCCTGTTTGTACTGCAGGGCCACTGCCAAGTGGATCGGGTTGGTGACGACCACGTCCGCTTTCGGCACCGAAGACATCATCCGCTGGTGCGCCACCTGCCGCTGCAGGTCTCTCATCCTCTGCTTGACCATGGGGTCTCCCTCCAGCCGCTTGTATTCTTCCTTGATCTCCTGCTTGGTCATTTTCAGGTTTTTCATATATTCGTAGCGGCGGTAAAAATAATCGAGGATCGCGATCGCGATATAAAACATTCCGACCCGGATCGCCACATTATAAGCGATCGAGGCGCCGAGCACGAGCGCGTCCCAGGGCTGGCCGTCCATCAGGACGATGACAAAGGGCAGGTCATCACGGATCGCCACCCAGGTGATGTAAAAAACGATGACGATCTTGAGGATCGATTTTAGTAGCTCCACTAATCCCTGCATCGAGAACATCTTCTTCATGCCCTCGAGCGGGTTGACCCTTTCCAATTTAGGCATTAAAGGATCGAGCGCCACCACCAGGCCGGTCTGCATCCCCTCGGCGAGGATCGCGGCGATGAAGGTGATTAGGAAAATCGGCCCGACCGCGAAAGCGAACCCGCGCAGACCGATCAGGAACGCGGAGGCTACCATACCGAGGGAAAAATCCTTGGCGAAATCGGGGACCTGGCTGAAAAGCGAGGCGGCCATGCCGGCTATCTCCCGCCACATCATGTCAGCCGCGTAGCGGAATACCACGTAAGTGAGCAGGAGCAGGACCGCGGTCGTGATCTCTTTGCTCTTGGCGACCTGGCCCTTTTCCCGGGCTTCCCGCATTCTATGCGGTGTAGGTTCCTCTGATTTATCTCCGCCTTCTTCACCCATTTTATATCCTCAACGCCGACAGGAGCTTATATATCTGCTCCAGCATGGTGCCCAGGAGGGCGCTTACGTGCTTGGCTAAGAGCGGGAGCGTGAACAGCAGACCGATCAGTCCCAGGCTGGGCTTGACCTGGAAGCCGAGCTGGAACACATTGACCTGCGGCGCCACCCGGGAGACGATACCGAACGCGAAATCGCAAAGAAAGATCATCAGCACGATCGGCCCCGCCAGCTGGATCGCGATCGTCCAGAACATCGTGAACATGGACATCATCTGGGTTACCAGCATCGGCGAGGTGAGGTTGATCGGGGAGCCGGGCGGGAATACGGTGAAGCTCTGATGTATGGCCGAGAGCAGCATGTGGTGGCCGTTGGACAGCAGGAATACGGTCAGTGCGATATAAAAGCACATCCGGCCGATGATTGAGATGCTGGCCCCGAAGATCGGATCGAACGAGGCGGCGACCGACAGCCCCATTTGCAGGTCCATAATCTCGCCGGCGGACTGCACGCCGAGAAAAATGATACTGGTCAGGAATCCGATCAGAAAACCGATGATCACTTCGGTGGTAAGCGCGACAAAAAGCCCGATCGCCGTAGTCGGCAGCAGCTCCGGTACGATCGGCACTACATACCAGAGCACGGCCGAGGCCCAGACGGCGATGGCAAGTTTTCCCATCATCTGGATCGAACGGGCCGAGAACAACGGCGCCATGATGAACATTCCCAGAATGCGGGCCAGAACCAGCATGAAGACCTCGATCTGGAAATTGGAGACGACCATATTACCTGGTCATGGCCGGTATGCCCGCCCAGAGGGAAGCCGTGAAGTCGATCATGAGCGAAATCATCCAGGGCGAAGTGAAAGCGATCATCAGCATGACCGCGATCACCTTGGGCACGAAGGTCAGCGTCTGTTCCTGGATCTGCGTCACCGCCTGGAAAAGCGAAATGATAAATCCGACCAGCAAACCGATCCCGACCGCGGGCAATGAGAGCAGCAGCGTGAGGATAACCCCCTGATAGATAATTTGGACGACAAAATCCTGTCCCATATTACCTGAAACTCATCAGTAGGCCGCGGGTGATAAGGTTCCATCCGTCAACCAGCACAAATAAAAGTATCTTGAACGGCAATGACACCATTACCGGTGAAAGCATGAACATACCAAGTGAAAGCAAAATGTTGGCGACCACCAGGTCGATAATGATGAAAGGGATAAATAGCAAAAACCCGATCTGGAAAGCGGTCTTAAGCTCCGAGATCATGAACGCCGGGATCACGACATAGGTGGGGACTTCTTCTGCCCGGGTCGGAGGCTTCATCTTTGAGAACTGGACAAACAATGCCAGGTCATTTTCCCTGGTTTGCCGGAGCATGAACTGGGTTATCGGTTTCATTCCGGTCTCAAACGCTTTGGCTTCGTTTATTTTACCCTGCTGGTAGGGGATCACGGCGGTATTGTTTACTTCCTGCAGGACCGGGCTCATGACAAAGATGGTCATAAAGATCGAGATCCCGATCAAAACCGAGTTGGGCGGCACCTGCTGGGTGCCCAGCGCCGTGCGAAGCAAACTGAATACAATGATGATCCGCAAAAAACTGGTGACCGAGATCAGGAAGAACGGTACCAGCGATATCATGGAGATGCCAAGTATCATTTGCACGCTGCTGGAGAATTGGGGCGATTCGACGATCTTGTTTAAATTTAACGCTCCGGCCATTCCTTGTGCGGCGGGGGCGGCCTGGGCCATGCCGGTTAAGATCAGAAGAGAGACGGCAACCGCAAAGACGCAAAATGCGCAGCGCATGAATTTAACCGTCATTATTTGCTCGCTCCGATCTTATCGATCAGCGCGATATTCTTGCTGCTTACGCCAACCAGATATTCACTGTTATTTGCTTTGATATGATAGATCGTGACCTGGGGTTCGATCCCGACCCGGTCGAGGACTTCGATCGTCTTTCCCTGCGGCATGAGCTTAAGCCTGGGAAGCAGGTATTTGGCCGTGAGCCAGATCAGCGCCAGGACGATCGCCAGGGAAAGGGCGACCTGGATGATGTAACCGAATGTGACAATGGGCGTTTTCTGAAATATCTGCGCTTCGTATGTCATGTCGGTTTACTTTAAAAGAAGGTTGGTTATTCTTAACCCGTAGTTGTCGTCGACCGCAACGACCTCTCCCTGCGCCACCAGTTGCCC
>CAIYXV010000094.1 GCA_903930225.1 uncultured bacterium
CGGATCGAAGGCAAACAGGAGGATAAATATGGCAGACCAATTTACGGAAACATCGACTACGGGATATTTCAGCCGGATCGGGAAATCGTTCTTCGGGATCTTAATCGGCATCGTGCTGATCATCGCCTCGGTGTGGGTGCTTTTTTCCAATGAAGGACGCGTCGACCTGTCGAAGATCGCTAAAACCGCTGTCGAAATATCATCGACCGCAAAGAACACCGATCAAACCCTTAATGGGAAATTTGTTTCCGCTAGCGGGCCGTTAACGACCAACGACCTGATCGGTGATGGGCTCTACCTCAAACCGGGGAGGTATCTCATGATCAGAAGAAGGGTCGAGATGTACGCCTGGGAAGAGAAAGAATCGTCTAAAACTAAAAAGAACCTGGGAGGTTCCGAAACCACCGAAACTACCTACACTTATGTGAAGGATTGGAACGAATATCCGGAATCGTCATCAAAATTCAAACACCCTGAAGGCCACGCGAATCCGGGAAAAGCGTATGATAGCGTGATCAAGACCGCTCCCGCCGCTAAGCTAGGGGTTTACGCATTGAACACCTCGTCGATCGGTTTGCCGGAAATGGAGAAGATATCGCCTACCGGATCGGAATACGTCTTTTACGGTAAAGGCGCGCTTGCAGAGCCGGAGCTGGGAGATCTTAGAATAAGTTATTTCGCCCTACCCTCCGGAAAAAACGCTACTGTATTCGGCAAACTTGATGGCGATAAGATTGTCGCTTACCCCGACGAAGGCAATATCGTTCTATATCGGGCCCTGTCTGGTTCACGAGCCGAAGCAATCGACACCTTGCGCGGAGAATATAAAACCATGCTCTGGATTATGAGGCTGGTAGGGTTCCTTATGATGTGGATCGGGTTAGGCCTTTTAGTCGCGCCGATCTCGGTCATACTGGATGTCCTGCCCATGCTCGGTTCGGTTAACCGCTTTGTCCTTAACGCGATCGCTTTCTTGATCGCTTTTGTCGCTTCGGCAATTATAATCATTTTCTCCATGATCGTGCACAACCTGGTACTGGTTATAATAATCCTGGGATTGATCGCGGCGGCGGCAATAATGTATCTAAGGAAGAAAAAATAATATGCCGGGTTACAAAAAGCCCTGCCTCTATTGCGGAGAACTGATCGATCCGGATTCCAAATTCTGCCCGCTTTGCGGCAAGACCGATCCTACGGGTCCGATCCGGTGCCCCAAATGCAGGAATCCGATCGAAAAGAATTTTAAGCGCTGCGCCAATTGCGGACTGGATCTCCATATCAAATGCCCCAAATGCGGCAAGGACACATTTTTTGGCAGCTACTGCGACGCCTGCGGCGCGCCGCTTTTGGTCGCCTGCCCCAATTGTCGTGCCGAGCAGCCGCCCGTCGGGGACAAATGCGTAAAATGCGGCAAGCCGTTTTTCCAAAAATAAGGAGGAAAACAAATGACCCTTCAGCCCTTTACCGATAATTTCGCCGATAATTCTACCGAAGCCGGTTTCCAGTTTACTTTTTTCTGCGACCTGTGCAACGAGGGATATAAGACTAAATTCGTGGAATCAAAGAATGCGAAAAAGGTCGGGTTTCTCCGGGGGCTCGGGTCCGCCATCTCAATGGGGGCCAACCTGGTCGGCCAATACAACATTGGATCCAACCTGGAGCGCGGGGCCAACATCCTGACCGAGCGTTTTCAGGGAATGTCGCCGGAATGGCAGAAAGAGCACGATGAAGCGTTCGAGATCGCGCAGAACGAGGCCAAGGGTCATTTTCATCGCTGTCCCAAATGCAAGAAGTGGGTTTGCGACAATGACTGGAACGAACAGGAGGGGCTGTGCGTTGACGACGCTCCCAGGGAAGCGGTAGAAGTGGCGGCCGCCAAAGCCCAAAAAATGGTTAAGGACATCGAAGCTAAAGCGGAAGAAACGACGGTGTTCCGGGGAGAGATCAAAAGCCGGCAGACCCTCTGCCCCAAATGCGGCAAGCCGGCGGGCGAAGGCAAGTTCTGCGGCAACTGCGGAGCGCCGATTGGGCTTGCCAAATGCGCGAAGTGCGGGGCCGAAAATCCCGCGGGCACCCGGTTTTGCGGGGAATGCGGGGATAAACTGATCTAAGGACCGATCAGATGATGCCGGTACTTTTGAAATTTCTGGTGCTTTTTGGCGCTGCTTACCGTTTTTGCCCGATACGTCCCTTATTAGACCTGGGAATATACCCCTTCCAACTTTTCTTTGGCGGCTGCCTGTACCTTGGGGTCGCGGTCGAGCGTAAGCGAATTCAGGGCGACGACCACCGAATTCTCCTTAAGCTCTTCGCTGTTAAGCCGCTTTATCGCGTCCATTTTACAATCTGAAAAAAGTCCGGCGATCTTATATTGAAGTGAAATGTTAGAGGCAATGTCCATGATTTACTCCCTTCTATATTATTTATCGTAATAACGAGATAATAACTTGCATTTTTTCTGTTATAATTATCACCAGATGAATATTAAAAGTATTTTTAAGCGTTTGCCCCTGTTTTTGGAGGTCGTTTTTTCCATTCTGGCGCTGGCATCGGAGAACTACTGGCTCTTCTTAGTGGCCGGCGCCGCGGCGGCGTATGACGGGGCCGTTTATTATACAAAAAAGAAAAAATAATGCTTTACCTGATCCGCTATCCCGATATCGGCTCTGAACCCCACCTGAAAAAGTCAAAGCTCAAAACCGACATTCTGGCAGTGATCGATTCAAAAATAAGCGGCTCGACCCATTGGACCGATCCCGGCAGGATCTTTCTTGAGACCGACGATCCCGGCGCGGAGCAGTTATTGGCCGGGATCCACGGCATCACTTCTTTCTCGCCCGCAAAAAAGTGCGGCCTCAATGATCTGGAAAAGGTTTTTCTTAATCTCGCGATCGGTATCCTGAAAAACAAAAAGAGGTTCGGGGTCAAGGTAAAAAGGACCGGGGAACATACACTGTCCTCGCAGGAATTCGCCGCCCGGCTCGGATCATTGGTCTTAAAAAAGCTTCCCGGGTTAAAGGTTGATTTTAAGGACCCGGATGAGCTTATCTTTGTCGAGATCCGCGGCCAGGACTGCTTCATCTTCAATCGGATCGTTGCCGGTATCGACCGGTCAGCGATCCCCCATCCCCCCTCCTTCCCCCCTCAAACCGAACCCAGGTTCATAGCAGATGACATGCTGGGAAAGCTGGCCCGCCGCCTGCGGATGATGGGATTCGACACGCTTTATCCAAAAACTTCCGCGGACAGCCTGCTGGTCAGAATATCCAGCCAGGAAGGAAGGATAATTCTAACCCGCGATAACGGGCTGGCAAAGATCCGCGGCGTAAATGCCATGCTGATCCATTCCATCAGATTGGGAGAACAGCTGAAAGAACTGATGGGATCGCGCAAGATAAAATTAGCCGCCGATCGCATGTTCTCACGCTGCGCGGTCTGCAATACCGCACTGATAAAAGTGGAAAAGGAGAAGATAAAAGACCGGGTCCCGCCCCTGATCTATAAAATATTCGACAACTTTACATATTGCCCGGTCTGCGATAAAGTATATTGGAAGGGGACCCATTATGAGCGGATGCTTTCCGAACTTGAGGAGATCATGTGATCACAATTGACGGGAGCCACGGGGAAGGCGGCGGACAGATACTGCGGACCGCGCTGTCCCTGGCGGCCATAACCAAAACACCGATCACGATCGAGAACGTGCGCCGCGGACGGAAAAAACCAGGTCTGCAGCCGCAGCATCTGGTCGGGGTCAGGGCGGTCTCCTCGATCAGCCAGGGAAAGCTTAACGGCGATTCGCTCTTCTCCAACAAGCTCATCTTCGAACCCGGGGATGTCCGCGCGGGAACATTCGACTACGACATCTCACAGATCGCACCTTCGGCCGGCTCGACCACCATGGTGCTGCAACAGGTGCTTCCCCTGCTGATCTTCTCACCCGACACCTCGTATATCGAGATCAGGGGCGGCACCAATATTCCTTTAAGCCCGTCGATCGAATTCATCAATTACGTATTCGTTCCGACCGCGGCCAGACTGGGTGTCAACTGCCAGCTTGAGCTGCAAAAGTGGGGATTTATCCCGGTCGGAGGCGGTGCGATCATAGCAACGGTCTATCCCATCGGCAGTCCCTTAAGCGCCATTAACCTGACTGAAAAAGGCGCGCTGAAAAAGCTGACCGGTTTCGGGATCATCGCCAATCTGCCCCAGAGCATCGCGGAACGGGAGAACAAGCAGGCCAAAATAATGATCGACGAAATGGGGCTTTCCAACCTGGCGCAGTATGAAGTAAAATCAGTCGTCTCCCCCAGCACGGGGAACGCTTTTTTCCTCCTGGCTGAATATGAGAACTGCGTTCAGGGATTTTCCGCCATCGGGGAACTGGGAAAATCAGCCGAAAAAACGGCAAGCGAAGCGATCGGTGAATTCGCCGCTTTCAATCAGTCCCCGGGAGCGATCGGCAAATATCTGGGAGACCAGCTGCTGATCTACCTGGCGCTGGCTAAAGGGAAGTCAAGCCTCAATGTTTCGGAAGTCTTACCGCATATTTTGACCAATATCTGGACGATCGAACAGCTTCTGCCGGTAAAGTTCGAGGTTTCGGGAAATATGATCTCGGTCGAGGGGATCGGCAGAGCGCGGATCTAACCTATATATTGCATTTACCGGTATTTGAACATAAAATAAGCCCCGATCAGGACCAGCGCGATCCCGCACAGCCTGGCAAATGCCGATCTCGCTTTCTCGCCGCGCAGAATAAAACCGGGAACCAGAGGAATGACGGCGCCCAAAATGATGAGCGGAGAAACGATCGTTCCCAGGCCGAATGTAAAAGCATAGATCATCCCCATTCCCGCGCCTTTTGAAAATAAACTGATCTCGGTCATGATCGCCAGCAGCGGAAAACAGGGGGACAGGCCGACCAGTATCCCCAGCATGATCAGGTTCTCTCCCGAATGCGCCCGGCAAAACTTAAACCCGGCATCCCTTCCCAAAGCGAGGATAATACCCAGGATCACCAGATATAAAGAGACCATGATCCAGATGATGGAAATTATCTTTGGATCGACCAGCATCCGGTAAAGCCAATAGCCGAAATATCCGAAAAGCCCGCCCAAAATGGAATAAACGATGATCCGTCCGATCGAGAATTCGATAATCGACCAGATCCCCTCCGCGACGCTTCTCTGCGTCCCGGCTAAAAATGGCAGAACGATCGGCGCGCAAAGCACAAAACAGGGGCCCGATCCGATAACCATCCCCTGCACGAACATGGCGGCCAGTTTGCTTATATTCATTTGATAATTATACTATAATATTAACATGCAGCTGCCGTTCGCGATATTTTTGATCGGGGTCTGCGGTGTTACTTCCCAGATACTCCTCACGCGGGAACTGGTGACCGTTTTTTATGGCAATGAGCTGATCTACGGTCTGGCTCTCATGTTCTGGCTTATTCTTTACGCGTTCGGCAGCATGGTGCTTGGCCGAATATCGGATAAATTCAACCGGCCCGGCTGGTTCGCGCTCACTCAATTTCTGGTCATGTTCCTGCTCCCGTTCGAGATTTTTTTCACGCGGATCATGAAACCCTTCTTCGGCATATCGACCGGGGCCATACCGGACCTGAACGCTATTTTTCTGCTGACTTTTCTTTCGCTTTTTCCTCTGGCGGCCACGCTTGGGTTCCAATTTGCGCTCGGCAGCCGGCTGCTGTCTGAAAGATCCGAGGCCGACAAAGGGAAGCAGGTGGGCCTGGCATACACGTTCGAAGCGCTGGGCTGGGTAGCCGCCGGATTTATACTATCGCTTTTCTTTCTCCAATTCCTCAATGCTTTTGAGATCGTTTCTGCGGTAATTGTTCTTCTAGCCGTTTCATTGTTTTATTCGCTCAAGGGCATCCCAAGGTATGCCGCCGTCCTTTTGGCGGTCATAGTCGCCTTCTCCTCTCCTTTTCTTGAATCCCGCTCCGCCCGGGCGCAGTTCCCCGAATTTGAACTTCTGGCGCAGTCCGATTCATCTTTCGGCCGGATCCAGATCATAAAAGACCGGGGATCGGTCAGCTTTTATGAGAACGGCGGGCTCCTGTTCTCAAGCGCCGACCGGCTGGGGAATGAGGAGCTGATCCATCTCTCCTTCCTTATGCACTGGAACCCAAATAATGTTCTGCTTATCGGAGGGGGGCTGGGAGGAGCGCTTGGGGAAGCGGATAAATACCGCTCGACCACAACCGATTATCTGGAGCTTGATCCAAAGGTCATCGTCCTGGCAAAAAAATATCTTAATCCCGCTGGCCTAAGCGATCGGATCATGGTTCACGCCGAGGACGGCGTTCATTATTTGAATTCAGAAAATAAACTCTATGACTTGATAATCATCAATCTGCCGGATCCCGACACACTGCTGGTCAACCGTTATTACACCTCCGAATTCTTCAAAACCTGCCTCAAACGGCTCAATCCGGACGGGATACTTTGCCTTAAGCTCTCAACCTCCGACACTTATTACGGCAGGGAGCTGAAATTGCTTAATCAATCCGTACTTTTAACGCTTAATAAAGTTTTTCCGCGCGTTCTGGTCATTCCCGGAAATTACAATTATTTCTTCGCTTCGCGCGCGACCATCCTCTCTGACCGCGGCGCTCTGATTGGCCGCTGGAAGCAAAGAAAGATCGACACCGTTTATTTTAAAGAGGGTGTTCTCTCCTACCTGCTCGATCCCGCGCGCATAGATTTTACGGCGCGCTCGATCAAGCCCGTCCCCGATACCAGGCAGAACTTTGATCTCTACCCGATCAGTTACTTTTTAAGCATTCTTTACTGGGATTCCCGTTTTGGATCGCATTATTACCCCTTACTTGGCATAGAATGGGGGACGGCCCTTATCATTATCGTTCTGCTCCTGGTTTTTTTGATGTTTTTATCCAACCTGTTCCCCTCGATCAAACCGCCGCTGATAATATTTCTCTTTAGTTTTTTCGGCATGTCCTGCTCCATTCTAATAATAAATGTTTTTCAGGCGCTTTATGGTTACGCCTATCAGGCGATCGCTGTCATCATCACGCTGTATATGTTGGGCCTGGCGCTGGGAAGCCTAATGATCAATCTTAATTTTAGCAATATTACAAAGCCGCGAACGATCCTGCGACGTTTGGCGATCGCACAGATCCTGTTCCTCGCGGTATTTTCGTTGTTTATAAGACAGATCTATTTGCCGGCGGCCGCGCTGGTCTTTGCCCTGCCCCTCGGCATGGCCTTCCCGCTCGCAGTAAAAATAATGGGAAAAGAGAACAAATATTACGGCGCGCTGGGAGGATTGCTTTATGGAATGGATCTTCTGGGGGGAGGACTGGCGTCGTTTCTCGTTACCATATTCATTTTCCCGCTGTTCGGCTTTGCCAGCGCGCTTGAACTAATGTTCCTGATCTGCGCCGCGGTTTTTCTAATAATTTGACCGGTCATTCATGGAAAACATCGGCCGTAAAAGAATAGATCCGGGTAGCCTTGTCCGTAAGCGCGCTTAAAGGGAGACCGGCTTTATAGCAGAGGTTCTCCAGGAACTGGTCGCGGTCCCAGCCGAATTCGCCGGGCACCTGCGGCAGCAGCAATCCGCTCGCAGCGCCGTTCTGGATCACCAATCCGTGCTTTCCCACGATGATCTCATTTAAGTCCTTCACCGGCTCCAGCTTTGAAAGTACCGAAATCTCTATTTTCAGGTCTTTGAGCTCGTCGCGGGTGACCGGAGGAAAACGATTGTCATCGACCGCCGCTGCGACCGCCATTTCGGCGATGGTTTCAAAAAGCGGCTTTACGGGGCGGATATATCCAATGCATCCCCTAAGCTGTCCGGCCTTAGTCAGCGTTACAAAGGCCCCCATCGGGACCTTCAGGTCCGCATCAGTCTCTTCAAGCTGGGGCATCTTGCCGGTTTTAAGATAGGCATCGAGCGTTTCTCTCGCGATCTTCAATAGTTTTCTTTTTTGTTTTTCGTTAAGCATTGTTTTTTTGCTGTAAAAGCCGACCGCCGAATACCCGACCACCCGGCTTTTATCCCCCGTCACATCCCCCGAGTTCGCGTAGTCCAGCACTTTTATATAATTCGCGCCCCGGTCGTTCGCCAACATTATAACCGACAGCACCGCGCTCAATCCACAAAATTCCGACTTGCCGGATGAGATCAGCTGCGAGAACAGGGGGAGATCGTTCTCCTCGATCGCGCCCAGGGCCAGCTGATCCATTATTACCGCCTGATCATAAGTATAATAATGGGACATGTCCGACGAAGCGATGAACAGGACCTTCCTGCCTGCGGTCAATTCATCAAGCGCCCTGACCAATAAAGCCAGGTTATCCTGCGAGGGGATGCCCACCAGGATTTCCAC
>CAIYXV010000095.1 GCA_903930225.1 uncultured bacterium
ACCGGAACGACCAGGTTCCGGTAAAATTCATAAAGCTCCCCGATCAGGGGCAGGTTGGTTTTATATCCGGTCATCCCGGATTTCCCCAGGATAATATAATGCATGAAGTTTTCGGCAAAGAATTCCTTGACCTCCGACTGTTCGGTGATCCTCGCTTCCGGAGGCATGCCCCAAAAATCCGTCCCAAAAACCGCTCCCGCGGACCAGAATCTCTTATAGAGCGATTCCGCCGATCTTTTCTGCTCCGCGGTCAGAGAAGCAAAAACCGCGTGGCCCAGTTCATGTATTAAAACTACCGTTAACAGGTATTTATCCCAATTCGAATATGGATTGATGATATCGATTTCGCCTTTATCGTAGCGGCCGAACCTTGAGGCATCCACTCTTTTTCCCTTGAGGTTCAGTGATTTCAATGCACCTGAACTTAAAAAGTTTTCCGGCAGCAGCTTCAGCATTTCCATCACGTAGTATACTTCGCCGGCGGAGGAAGCGTTCAGAAGCGTTATACCGTAGCGATCCGTGATCTCCTTTCTGAACGATTCTTTTGCCGACCCCAAATTCCCAGCCTCAAATCGGGTTTCCGTTTTTTCCCAGGCGGTAAATGCTTCATGGGCCTTTACTTTTTCTGATTGATCGGGATTTCCCGCAAATCCCAGGTCCGACCAGGAAGACCCGATGGACGTTTCCCCGCCGATCGGATGTAAAAGCTGATAGACCTCGTTCCCCTGGAATTCGGTTTTACGCATCAAGTATTGGCTGGTTCGAAAAGCTGCTTCCATTTTTGGGGTCAGTCCCGGTATCTGTCCGACCAGGGAAGGCCGATCGCCGTTGCGCAGATGCGAAATAACCGCCATTAGATCGTTCCGGGAAGCCGTCCGTAAAGGATCTTCCGCCAGGTTGCCGGAGAAAGCTACGCCGCCATTCTGGGCCGGCCCGACCGGACCTCCACCACCCATTGCGGCAAAGGCATAAGCCAGTTTTGGTGTACGATCGGTCAATCCGAGGTATTGTTTTATTCTGCCTGTAATCGTCATCGGAATATTGAATTTAGATGGAATATATGCCATGTATTATTCGTGCTTTCCCCTATGTATTATATCGTAAATATCACTATACTATTTCAGGTATTTTTTATCATTTTAGGGTTGCCGTCCACCGCCAGCTAACTGCATTAAAACATTAAGGGGCAGGGAACAACGAGCCTGCCTGCCCGCCTCTGGCGGGCCTGTCCGCCGAAGCTTCAGCGAGCCTGTTTTTCGCTGCCGCATTCAAACGGAGGCGGATTTTTCGCTGCCCCCACCCCATTTATAATCGGAATAGATCCTGCACTATATGCGCCGATATTAATATGCCTGCCGGTACGCGTCCGGTTCACGGTAATTCGGGTCCTTAGCGGTTTCTTTATCAATTGCCTTCTGCCTTATCTCCGATGCCAGGCCGTTCAAAACCGCTCCGTTCGCGCCCTTGTATCTGCCGACGAACTTGTCGTCGTCCCTCATCACCGACGGTTGCGCGCCGGTGAACATCGTATCGACCGCGGAGGACACTCCATTGTAGATCAAACCTTTCGCCGTATCATCTAGGTTATCGGCGAACAATTCTCCCCACGCGTTGGCCAGCGACTCCATTTTTTTCAAATCCCATTTCGAAGGCTCGATCTTATCCCCCAGGGCATCCAGCTCGCGCCCGATCCCGATCTTCTGGCTGGCATCGGTAGCCTTCATGTATTCAACTCTTAGCTTGATGATGTTCATCTTCATCGAGATCGCCGCGGCTTTTTGCGCTTCTCCAAGCTGGGCCACCGCGGTCGCGTCGCCCTGTATCCCCATCGCGGTCGCCAGCACGTCGATGTCGGTGAACGCCATATACGCCTGGCGGGCGACGAACTGCAGATAGTTGGAATCGGTATGATCAAGCTTGCCGCCTTTAACGATACCGATTTGCTGGTCCGCCGCGGTAGCAGGTATCGGTTTGCCCTGTGCCTCGAACGAATAGAGATACGCGATCCTCTTGTATATCCGGTCCTTGGCCGCTCTATAATTTACTTCCCCGAGAGTTTCCATCATCTTATCGAATCCAGTTGTGCTGCTGGTCGGCTCAGGTTCTTTTTTCTTCTTGGCTTCCGCTTTTTCCTCATCGCTGGGATGGTAGGAGTATCCATAGATAACTTGGGTCTCATTCACTGCTTTATATCTGATCCCGTACTGTCTTCCTTGCCTTTCATTGAAAAGTCCGGTAAAGTCCTTGAACACCTCATTAGTTATAAACTCATCCAGCAGTTCGGGCTTCGGGTTTCCGTTGTCGTCAAAATACTTTTTAGCAGCATTGATCGAGTAGAGAAGCGAAGACCCTGCCGGCGTCGAGGGATCGATCGCTTGCGGTTTCATGGTGCGCAAAAACTTGATCGTTTCCCGAAGATCTTTACTATCCTTAAAAAGCTTAGTGATAAATTCCTTCGCTTTTGTTCGATCAACATTAGCCGCGGTGATGCCGCTCTCGCTGAAGAACGCGGCGCTCGGCGCGCTGTCACCGTTATAGTTCTCGAATGAAATGACGGCTCCCCTCAAGCTTCCAATCACGTTGGTCCAAAGATAGAGCGCCTTCGCGCAGTCTCCAACTTCCACCACCCGCTCAAAATTGGTGCCATCATATCCGCCCATGGCCTTTGCTCGATCGAATACGCTAAGCTTATAAGGATCGCTCAGCGGACGGACAATAAACATATCGACCATATCAACCGCAAACAAACAGATGCCTACCGGGCCCAGCACTTCCTGCCATATCTTTGAGAACATCAATCCCACCAGTTTCTTTGCAACCAGTTTATCTACCATGTGCACTAGGATACCGGCGCTAAGCAGATATCCAAATTGGGCAACCTTGGAATGGGCCGGTATTCCGAGTTTAGAACCGACGAACTCCAGCCCCTTCATCACCACCGTGAAAGTTCCCATGCCCTTAATAAAGCGCCCCGCCGAACGGTACAGGATCTTCCCAATCCCGCCTCTCTCTGCCGCGAGGCTCCCTTCGCCGAACAGCCACGGTCTGCCGGTGAATCTTGCCTGCATAAATTGCTTGAACCCGGTCATGCCAGCGAATTCAGTGTTTGTTGCCAACGATTCCCCCAACTTGTAAAGGTCCTTTCCGAGAATGTTTATCCCTCTCGCGGCCTCTCTCATATTCTGCGCGGAGAACGCTCCGGCCATCTGCGCTTCACCGATAAGATGGATAGTCCCCATGGTGAAGATGAACTTGATCTGGGGATTTTTTATCCCGATCGCGTCGGCAAATTCGCCCACGCCGTATGCAACGATCAGAGTGGCGATCAGGCCTCCGTATTCTTTGGTGATGTCCATCCCTTTGCTCTGCTTGACCGCCAGCTCGCGGGCCTGTTTTAAAAACTCCTGGCCTTTAGGGCTCTTTAAGAACTTGACCCCCTCTTCGGAAGCGAAGAACTCCGAAAGCTTCTCCGGGCTAAAGTATTTCCAGCCCTCTCCGCCTTCCGCGTAGGCCTTATAAACCATGTTCGAAAGCTTGGTGGCGTTCAAATTGGTAAAGTCCATGCCCAGCTGCTTGGCTAGATTCACCTGGTTTTCCATGTATTTGTATTCTTTATAAAGCGCTTCCGCCGCGAACTTAAGCTGGGTAGCCCGTTTTTCGGAAATTCCAAGCAGGGTAGCGATGGCTTTCGGCGACATCTTCGAGACCTTCTCGAGGAATTCCACCTCTTTCCCGCTCTCAACCTTGCTTTCGATATCGGTAAAAATATCGATCTCGCGGGCGGCCCTAAAAAGACCGACGGTGGCGTCAAGCCGCAGCTGTTTCAGGATATTTTCAGGCGAT
Source organism: uncultured bacterium (assembly GCA_903930225.1). Taxonomy (GTDB): domain Bacteria; phylum Margulisbacteria; class WOR-1; order XYC2-FULL-46-14; family WPAF01; genus CAIYXV01. Next base: position 3,844 of record CAIYXV010000095.1, read on the forward strand.
CCTCCCAGCTCCGGGCCGGTCGGTTCCGCCACTTTCGCCTCCGCGCTCAGCTTTTCAACGTCTTTAAACTTGGTCTCGATCCGGTCCACGGTCTCGCGATATTTGGCATACGCCGGGTCCCGTTTCATCGCCGCGATCCGGCTTTTATATTTTTCAAGCATGGCTTTGCTCATCGGCTGGTTGTTCCTTATCGCTTCGTCCAGGAATTTCTCCATGCCGGTCACGGTCCTCTCCTGATAGGCCTGATAGTTCACCACATAATCCGCCTTCGCTTCCGCGGCCAGGCCCTTGTCCTTCATCCCATACCCTTCCAGCCTCTTTTCCGCGGCCGAGCCTCCGGCTTCGATCTGTCCCCACGCTCCGATGTCGGTCAGCAGGGATTCCACGCTCGGCGCTTTCATAATGTCCAGTCCGGCGGCGATCAATTTGGTAACGGTCGACTTCCCGACAATATATTCCAGCCTGCCGCGCCGGATGTCATATATCTGCCGATCCACAGCCTGCGGCGACAGTCCGAGGGTTTCGAACGCCGTTCTTGCCTTAGCTTCGGCTTCGACGCCGAACTTAGTGTACATGTAAACCGCGTTCCCGGCGCTGTTCCTGCTGAATAGCGAGGTCAGGGTCTTGATACTATCCGGACTGATCTTAGCGAGTTGCTCGGGCCTCATTGCCGCCATGTTATTGGAGATCTCTTCTCCCAATGCTTTATTGACCCTGGTCAAACCTTTGGCAAGCTTGAACAGATAATTCCAGTTACCTAATATCAGCTGGTTGCGCATACCGAGGATCCTCTGGGCGCCCTCTTCACCGTAAATGCCTTCAAGCTGATTAACGCTCTGCCAGCCGCCGTGGAACTGCGCCTTGCCGTCAATGATCATGCAGAAATCGACCACGTGAGGTTGGCTTTCAAGCGGGTTCACCGCCGCTTTATTGACCGACTTAGGATCAAGGATGTAATAGGTGCCTTCCACCTTTTGGACGATCGTCCCATCAGGTATCGCAAAATCGACCGGAACGATCTCCCCTTTGACCAATGTAAAGATAACCACCTTCCGCCCGCCGGTGGCATCCAGCTTATTCAGCGCCACAATGATCTTGGCTACCGATTTAGAGTTCAATACTATGTTCTCGTCAAAGCTGATGTAGTCCACGTTCTTCCGGTCCAAAAGATCAAGCAGCATTGTCTTGTTATTTGGATTTAATTTGGAGAACGCTTCGGTCGGGTCCCCGATCACTCTGATCCCGTTGTCCAGTTCCGTTTCAGCCGCCGGTTTCGGGGTCGCGATTGGTTTTGCTTCCGCCGCCGGCTTGGGCTCCACTATGACCGGGACAGCTTTGGCCGCTGGCTTGGGGGCTTTCGCCTCTTCAGCGATCTTGTCTTTATAGTCCCTGGCCGACACTTCGATCGGCCTGAAGGTATGAGTTCCGGGACGGGCAATATTATAGAGGTTAAAGCGATGGCCGAACAGGTCGCCCATCAATCCTGAAAGCAGTCTTGCCGTGGCGCGCTTCGAGATCCTCTCCATCCCGATCTTTTTTCCTTTCCCTTCTTCCTCGTGCACCAGATCCTCAAGATCGGAGGTAATCGTCCCGTTGACCTCGCCGATACGCGATTCCATTCTCAGCTTGAAGACCGACTCCCTGATATACCCTTCCCCTTTGCCTTTGGGTATTTCCATCTTCTCTTCCACGGTCGGGTCGGCCTGGCGAAGTCTCCCGAACATCTTGAGCAATCTCTGGGAGATCAGTTCCTTTAATGCTTTAGCGTTTATAACTGTGTTATCGGGAAGGCCGATCTCAATTTTGGCCCCGCCGATCAAGCGCGAAAGGGTCTTTTCAAGGGCAACCCTTTTTTCCGGGGTCAGTTTTTCGCCGTCCTTGATATCAAGATCGTTAAAAACATAATCCAGCGCGTTGTCGACCGCGACCTTCGCGAACTTCGCGCGGTCGCCGATATTAGCGGACAGATCGGTTACAACAGAAAGGTATTTTTTCCGCGCGTCCGAATGTTCAAAATTTTCGACCATCGAGTTGTAGTTGCGCTCGTATTCGGAATGGAAAGCGTCTTCCACTTCAGTCGCCATGCCAGTATTTTGCGGCTCATAGAGATTGTATTTAGCGTTCGGGTCCCGGCCGGTCATGTCTATGCTGCGTCCCTCGAACACCTGGTCGCCCGCGCCCAGGTACTCGCTGCCGCTGCCCGAATAAGCGCTTCGGCTGCTGCGGCCCAGCTGCTGGATGATCTTTGCCCGGGTCTGCGCGCCGAATGAGATCACGTGCAGACCACCTTCGACAAAAGTACCTGTGCCAGATTTTCCACCCGCGGCCGCATCAAAGATCTCGGCCACCGAGATGTCCAGACCGCGGGAGAAATAAGTGAGCGTGATCTGTCCCGGCTTGCTCGCTTTGCCTTTTGCATCCTCAAACCCTTTGCCGCTCACCAGAAGATTGACGTCTTTTATTCCCATATCTTCAAGTGCTTTACTGAAATCTCTTAAGTCTTCAGGGCTTTCAAGACAGATCAGCACTGGCTGGCCCAGTTTAGCCCGGGCAATTGCTTCTTTTGCCGCTTCGTTGAAACGGGCCGAACGGTTGTGAATGTAATATCTTCCCCACTCTAAAACGCTGATCCGTTTTCCCTTCATATCAGAATCGCCCGTTGTCAGTTTTGCCCATGCCGCTTCGACCTTCGCCAGGTCTTCCGGGGTCGCTCCTTTGATCAGCAGTTTAGCGTATATGTCTTCCATTCCCTTTACGGTGTCGCCCAAGGCGGCGGTAGCCCGGATATTATCCCTTAATTCGGTAAGCTTGATATTAAGTTTTACCGGGTCTCTCACATCCTCAAGATTGATCTCGATCTTAGGGATAAACGACGGCATATCGAGCACGCGGAAATTCATCTCCGGATAAGCGTTCGAGATCAGCTCATCCGATGCGCCGATCGATCCCGAGAACCCGATCACGCGGGACATATATTTAAACAATGTCCGTATGTCGACATCGGCCATCGTGATGTGCTCGGCTGTAAGGTCGACGCCCAGCATGGTATTAAGCGCCTCGTTCAATCCCCGGCCGAATGTTTTGTTGGGCGACTCAACGCCGCTTGGCTCAAGCGGAACGACCTTATACGGTTTTAATTTGCCGCTTCTGACCTCGGCGATCCGCTTGGTTAGCGCGACCTCTTCCGAAACGATCTCTCCCTTGCTGCTTATGTATTTGACCGTGAACTTGACCCGATCGGACAATCTGGCCTTATTCGGGTCCCTTTCGACATCAGTTCCGATGATCTTTTTATCGTATAAAAGCTGGGATGCTTCAAAAAATGCCTTGAATTGCATGGAGACAAAAGCGTCATATTGTCCCATCCGGGACTTAACAAATTCGATCCCCTTCTCTGTCAAGCGTCCATCCTTTATCAGGTGATCTCCCGGAGGCGTTTTCGCGTCGGATGTCAGTTTTGATTCCGCCGCCAGCAATTCTCCGAACACTTTATAAGCTTTTGCCCATTTGCCCTTGTATCCAAATTTCGCCCAGCCCACACCCTTGCGCAAGAAATCGATGACCGGATTCCCGGTCCTTCCCTTTTCATCGGAAATAACATAGTTTGTCGCCGCATTCTCAATGGCGTAGGAGTCGATCTCGTCCGCGATCATGACGCCTGATTTCACGGAATCCTTCATCTGTATATAATCAAAAGCAAGCTGGGAAACGTTTATCACGACCACCTGGTTCCCGTCATAAATAGCCCGGGCGTCGCCTTTAGTATCCTCATAGCGGAAACCGACTTTCACCCCGCGTTTTTCAAAGATGCCTTTGACGGATTTATAGTCATTTTCAAGCTGTTCGACCAGTTTGTCGTCGGTGGTAACAATGTAGATCTTTTTCCCCGGATTCTTTTTGGCTTCATTGAGCGCCGTATACAGGTCAAGCCAGCTCTTTCCTTCGCCGGTGCCGACCTGGAACAGGGCGTTGCTTCTCCCCTCCACTCCTTCTGAAGCTAAAAGCAGCGCCTGCACCTGAACATGCCGCAGCTTCTGCCCTCGAATAGCCTCATGCTCTTTCACCACGTCGGAGAACAATCCATCGTTCGTTTCGGCCGAAGCGACTTTTCCGGCACGTATATTTTTTGCTCGCGGCAAATAGCTGTCTACGATCTTTTTGTCGGCTTTAGCTTTTTCTTCTGCCGGCTGCTTTGAAAGCTTTTTAGCGGGAGCCTTGGCTTCCGCTTCTTCGACCGGCTCATATTCGGTAAGTATCGCGGGATCAAGGCTTTCCTGATAAATTTTACGGTTAAGGTAAAGGGTGACCGTGTTGTCTTTTATCTCATATCCG
>CAIYXV010000096.1 GCA_903930225.1 uncultured bacterium
AAAGCGAAGGCCGACCTGCTCGAATGCAATATCAGCGTGCCGGAAGCGGACGATAAAAAGAACATCGCGCAGGCGATCGACGTGATATCCGGCGCCTCTACCCTGCCGCTGTCGATCGACTCTCCCAACCCGGACGTACTGGAGGCGGGATTGAAGGAATTTTGCGGCAAGGCCCTGCTCAACTCGGTGAACGGGAAAAAGGAAAGCATCGAGCGTGTGATCCCACTCGCCAAAAAGTACGGCGCGGCGATCGTCGCCCTCGCGCTCGACGAAAAAGGCCTCCCCAAAACCGTCGCCGAAAAAGCGGCGATCGCGGAGCGGATCATAACCGCCGCGGTAAAAGCCGGCATATCAAAAGAAGATATTTATGTCGACGCCCTGGTCCTGACCGCGGGTGTGAGCCTGGACGACAGCCTCGAAACGCTAAAGGCGATCCCGGTCATAAAGAAGAAATTCGGCGTCAAGACCAGCTTAGGCATAAGCAATGTTTCCCACGGCCTCCCCAACCGCCCAAAGATCAACGCATTATATTTGAAGCTGGCCATGCTCTACGGCCTCGACGCCGGGATCATCGATGTCGTAAGCCAAGAGATAAAAAAGGCGCTCAAGGAGCAAAAGGAACTGCAAAAAGGGAACAAAGAAACAAAGATCGCAAAATTGGCCGCGCTTTTGAAAAAAGAAGTTGATAAAGCCAGGGTCCTGCCGAAGACAAAAGAAGAAGAAAAGCTCGCCTCGCATAAGATCAAAAAATTCAACGGCTTGGCGGACATCAAGCGCGCGGTCATCGCCGGCGACGAGGAAACGGTGAGAACCTATACCAGGACCGCGCTCGAAAAAGGTTTCGGTCCGCAAAAGGTGATCGATGAGGCGCTGGTCCCCGGAATGGAGATCGTCGGCGAGCGGTTCTCAAAAAAGATATACTTTCTTCCCCAGGTGCTCTCTTCGGCCGGAGCGATGACGGTCGGGTTCGAACTTTGCAAAGCAAGAATACCGAAAGAAAGCATCAAGCATATCGGCAAGATACTCGTGGCCACCGTGCGCGGCGATATACACGACATCGGGAAGAACATCGTCAGGATGATGCTCGAGAACCACGGCTTTGAGGTGATCGACCTGGGCAAGGACGTGCCGCCCGAAACGATCGTCCAGGCCGCCAAAAAGGAAAGACCGAACGCGATCGCGCTTTCCGCACTGCTAACCACCACCATGCTGGAGATGAAAGTGGTCAAGCAAGAACTCTCCTCGGCCGGCCTCGATATCCCGCTGATCGTCGGCGGGGCGGTCGTCACCAGCGATTACGCCGAAAGGATCGGCGCCTCGTTCGGCGCGGACGCCGCGCAGGCGGTAAATCTGGCCAAACGGATCATTAATTCTGCCCGCTAATTTCTCTTTGATTTTCCATATATTTTAAGATAAAATACAGGCATTATGAGATATAAATTATATACCGCGTTCCTGCTGCTGATCTTGCTCGCCCCCGCCGCTCTGTCGCTGACGATGAAGGAAAGCATCAATATCGCGCTCAAGAGCAACGCGGCCGTGCTCTCTTCCCAGAAAAAGCTTGACGCCGCCAACGCCCGGCTCGGCCAGGCGATCGGCGCGTTCATGCCCACGATCAAGGCCGACGCTTCGGTCGGCCGCTCTTACTCCCAGCCGTCGGCAGTCGAGATCACCGCTCCGCCACCGATCGGGTCCGGCACGTTCACTTTCGGCGTCGACGCGGCATCGGATATCAGGAATATTTCAGCCACATTAACCCAGCCGGTCTTTGTCGCCGCCCTTCTTCCCGGGTACAATATCGCGAAAGCATCGGCCGACATGGCGCAGGAAGATTACAAAAAAACCCAGCAGGATACCGCCTATAACGCCACCGTCGCTTATTTCGCATTGCTTAAAGCCGATGAGTTCGTAAACCTCCTGTCCGAATCTCTGGACATGGCAAAGTCGCATCAGTCCCAGGTTGAAGCGCTGGTAAATGCCGGGGTCGCGACGCGCTCCGACCTGCTTCGCGCCGAAGTGCAGGTCGCTAATTCCGAGGTCGCCCTGACCAAGGCCAAGAACGGTCATGAGCTCGCAAAGGGCGCGCTCAATAACGTCATGGGCCAGCCGATCGATGCGCCGATCACGCTAAGCGACCAGAGCCATACTTCCCCGCAGACCGCGGCGCCGAAACTGGCAGACCTGATCGATATCACGTTCAACGATCGTCCGGATTGGCGCATATTCAAAAAGGCAAGCGATATCGCGGAGCAGAACGTGATGGTACAGCGCTCCGGCTACCTGCCTACAGTCGTCGTTTCCGGCCAGACCGGCGATCACTTTACCGGATATCCGGCTTACAGCACCGATACCAATTCCTGGTCCATCACCGGCGCCGCTTCCATCACCCTTTTTGACGGACTTATCCTGCAGAACCGGATCCGGGAAGCCGAATCGAACCTCGACGCCCAAAAAGCGTCCGAAGACAGCGTCAGGAACGGTCTCATCTTGGAAGTAAGGGACGCCTTCCTTAACTTCACCACCGCCATCGAGACCATCTCTTCCGCGAAAAAAGCGGTCGACCTCGCGGAAGAGAACGAAAAAGTTTCGGACCTTCGGTATAAATCCGGCGTCGCGACCAACATCGAGGTGCTGGACGCCCAGGTGGCGCTGACCCAGGCGCGGAGCGATTATTCGCAAGCGCTCTTCGACCTGGAGATCGCCAAGGCAAAAATAAATAAGTCAGTCGGAAAGGAAGTGCTTTAAATGAAACTCAACCGGAAATGGCCCTGGATCGTTATCGCGGTTCTAATAATCATTGGCGGCTACATCTTTATTAAATGGCAGAATAACGATGTTGTGCCTGTGAAGACCGCGGTGGTCGGTCGGGGCCCGATCGAAGAGATCATCTCCGCCGGCGGGATCGTGGACGCGCCGGTTTACAACCTCGGATCGAAAACAGGAGGCCGGATCGTCGTCTGGCACGCCAAGGAAGGCGACACGGTAAAAAAAGGACAGCTGCTCGCGGAGTTCGACAGCTACGAGCAGGCGCGGAACGATTTTGTAAGGACCCAGGAGCTTTTTAAGGAAGACGCCGCCAGCCAGCAGCAGTTCGACGCGGCCAAGGCGGTCTTCGACAACTCGCGGATCGTCGCCCCCGACGACGGGCTGGTCGCGCGGAGATATTATGAAGAAGGAGAAACCGTGGTTCCCGGCTCTTCCGCGATCGAGATCGTCAATTACTCTAAATGCTGGGTCGAGGGGCAGATCGATGAAGTGGACATATCCAACGTTAAGATCGGCGACCAGGTAAACATCACTTCCGACGATTATCCCGGCAGAAGCTTTACCGGCGAGGTTTACTGGATCGCGCCGGTAGCTGAACTGCGCAAGGTCGGCGGCAGGGTCAAGATGGATGAAGAGTCGTACGTTTTCCCCTTGAAGGCCAAATTCCTCGGCGCCCATGAAGAAATGAAGGTCAACATGTCCGTCAATCTCGATATCGTGGCCCGCTCAAAGTCCGACACGGTCATCATTCCCAGAGAGGCATTGTACAGCAAGGACGACACGACCTATGTTTACGCGATCCGCAAGAACCATTCCTACCAGGTAAAGATCACAACCGGCATCCGTTCATTCACCAGCGTGGAAGTGTCTTCGGGAGTCGTCAACGGCGATGTCATCGCCGTTTCCAATGTTTCAAAGCTAAATGACAAGGGACGGATCAAAGTTGAGCGGTAGCAGTGCCACCGGCGCGCAGGTCGTGGTCAGGATCCGTGATGTTAAGCGCATCTATCATCTCGGAAAAGTCGAGGTTCGCGCCCTCCAGGGAATAAACCTGATAGTTGAAAAAGGAGAATTCCTCTCCATTATGGGCCCTTCCGGATGCGGTAAATCCACCCTGATGCACATTATCGGATGTCTGGACCGCCCCTCCTCCGGCCACATTTCGATCGATGAGGTCGATGTCGACGAGCTCGATGACAACCGGCTGGCCGACATCCGCAACCGCAAGGTCGGCTTTGTATTCCAAACATTTAATCTTTTACCCAAACTGAATGCCATTGAGAACGTTGAATTGCCGCTGATCTACGCGGGGGCCGGATTTGAAGAGCGAAGAAAGAAGGCGTCAGAGCTCCTGAATGTCGTGGGGCTCAATGACCGCATGTACCACCGGCCTTCGGAGCTTTCGGGCGGACAAAGCCAGCGGGTCGCGATCGCACGCGCGCTGGCAAATGATCCCTCCCTCATCCTGGCCGACGAGCCGACCGGCAATCTCGATTCCAAAAGCGGCGAAGAGATCATCCACCTGTTCGAGGAGCTGAACAACCGCGGCATAACCCTGATCATCGTCACGCACGATAAGGACATTGCCGGCCACAGTAAAAGGATCGTAAGGCTCAAGGACGGCCTGGTACTCTCCGACGAAAAGATAAAATGATCAACCTGCTCGATCCGTTCAAGATCGCCTTCGGTTCGCTTCTTTCAAACAAACTCCGCTCCCTGCTCACCACCCTGGGGGTCATCATCGGCGTCGCCGCCGTCATCACCCTGGTCAGCATGGGCGAAGGCGCAAAAAGCTACATCCTGGGCCAGATCGGCAGCTGGGGAATGGGCGCCAATAGCCTGGTCATTCAGCCGGGTACCGGTGACGCGACCATTCCCGAACTTACCTTAACTTATGATGACGCTGTCGTTTTAAGGCAAAAGATCAGGCATCTGCAATACCTGATGCCGGAATTCGTCGGCCGCGGCCGTTGTATCTATGGAAAAAAATCGTATATCCCGTCGTATACCATGGGAGCTTCAGCCGATTATCCCCTGGCCTACAAGCAAAAGGCGGTGGAAGGCCGGTTCTTTTCGGAAGCGGATGACGCATCCCGCCGGCGCGTAGTGGTCATCGGCAAGACCATCGTAAATAAACTTTTCGGGTCGTATTCCCCGATCGGGGAAAAGATAACGATAAACGGCATCGGCTTCACCGTCATCGGCGTGCTCGAAGAAAAAGGAACGCTCCTGACCAACGACATGGACGATATCGCGCTGATCCCTGGGAGCCTCTCCGAAACAGTGCTGGGAACGAACAAGATCTGGGAAATATTTATCACGGTCGAAAAGGACGATCAGGTCGCGCAGGCGATCGATGACATTGAAAAGATCCTGACCGCCCGGCATCACCGGGTGGATTTCCACACTCACACCCAGCAGGGAATGATCGACATCATCAACAACATTTTAAACGCGATGACCGGCATTGTCAGCGCGATCGCGGCCATCTCGCTTTTGGTGGGCGGGATCGGCATCATGAACATCATGCTGGTGGCGGTGACCGAACGCACGAGGGAGATTGGCATCCGCAAGTCGATCGGCGCAAAACAGCGCGACATCTTCCTGCAGTTCGTCTTTGAATCGGTGCTGATCACCATGAGCGGCGCCCTGATCGGCATAATCATAGGAACGCTGGCCGCCTGGCTGATCATGCATTTTCTGAAAATGGAAGCGGTGATCGCCTGGGGAGCGGCATATTCCGCGTGCCTGGTCGCGTTTTTGGTCGGAACGTTCTTCGGCGTCTATCCCGCCGTCCGCGCGTCCCGGCTCGATCCGGTCGAAGCATTAAGGTATGAAGCATGAGCGTTTTTATCTGGGAAGAGATCAAGCAGGCGTCCCGGTCGCTAGCCTCGAATAAGGTCCGGTCATTCCTCACCATGCTCGGGGTCATCATCGGTATTTTCTCGGTCATTACATTGGTTACGATCGGCGAAGGGGCCAAGACCTATATCACCGACCAGATCAAGAACCTGGGCGCGGGATACGATTCATTCATACTGGCGGCGGGAAAAGACCAGAACACCCCGCCTAACCCCAAGTTCATCTATGCCGATATCGCTTATTTTAAAAACCAGGTCCCGGAGATCCGCGATATCGTGGCCCTAAATCCCGGCTCCGGCGAATTCGCTTACGGCAAAATGACCCTGAAGGCCTCAATGATAATGGGCGAAACCGCCAATGCCATGCAGTTGATGGGCGGAAGCCTCTCATCCGGCCGCTTCTTTACCGAAGCGGAGGTCGAGGGGCGGAAAAAAGTGGTGGTGATCGGCCCGACCGTGGCAAAAACTTTTTTTGGCGACTCAAGCCCGATCGGCGAGCGGATCAAGATCCGCGGCGACCGCTACGTGATCATCGGCGTGTCGGAATCGCGCGGCAGCATCGGGCCGATTGACATGGACAAGCGGGCGGTGATCCCGATCACGACCTCTAACAACATGATGGGCAACGACAAGATCATGCGCTTCAACATTTTCCCGAAAGACATAAAAAAGATCGATGAAGTCGAGCAGAAGCTGGCCGAGGTCGTTAAGCGCCGCATCCGGAGTGATGATTTCCGCTTCATGACCCAGCAGGGAATATTGAACATCGTGAATAATGTCCTGGGGGCTCTGACCGGATTTGTCGCCGGGATCGCGGCCATCTCCCTTCTGGTGGGCGGGATCGGCATCATGAACATCATGCTGGTGGCGGTCAACGAACGGGTCCGAGAGATCGGGGTCAGAAAAGCGATCGGGGCAAAAAGACGCGATATTGTTATTCAGTTCCTGGTCGAATCGATGCTGATCAGCATGATCGGCGGAATATTGGGTATCTTTTTCGGCCTGCTGGGAGCCTTCCTTATAATCTGGTCCATCAAGGGAACGCTCGTCATTGCCTGGTGGGCGGTGATCATGGCTACCACAGTATCGGCGGCGGTGGGGATATTTTTTGGGGTTTACCCGGCCATGCGGGCGGCCGCGCTCGATCCGGTAGAAGCCCTGCGCTACGAATAAGTTCAGTTGGCCGGTGAGATCTCGGAACGGGCAAAATCATCGATCGACCGCTTCACGTTATCGTCATAATCAACGTAGACGCCCTTTATCTTGCCGTCGCTTCCGATCACAATCGAGGTCGGCAGGCTCAATATCGCGTACTGTTTTAGGGAAGCAAGTTTTTTATCCATTAAAAGATTGTAATTAAGTTTCAGATCTCCGGCAAGCTCTCTTATTCCCCGGACTTTCTTGTCCAGCGATACCGCTATTATTTCCAGGTTATGGGGATATTTTGATGATAGTTCCTGAAGTGACCCAAGCTGGTCTTTGCAGGTCTTGCTCCAGGATACAAAAAAGGTAAGCACAATCGGTTTTCCGTGAAAATCAGAGAGGTTTACGATCTTCCCGTTGAGATCGGGCAAAGCAAGCGCGGGCGGCAAATCGCCCACGGAGGGCAGCTCGGCCGCAATACATGGATTGACGGCCAAAAAGACCGCCATTGCAACCAATAAGAGGCTCCTCATCTTGTTTTAGTATATCAGAAACGTGTTAATTGTCAATAAATACGGCGTGTTTTCGCTCCGGCCATCGAGGCTAAATATTTTTACGCATTTATGAGGGGGGATTATTCCGTTCTTCTTTCGACTATCGGAGTGATCTTCCTTTTTTCAAGCCCGTCGTCACGGGTGGCTTCGATCGGGATGACCTGCTCTCCGTCGGGAAAAGCGTATCTCACCGAAAAGGTGCCGTCTTCGCGCAGTTTGAGCGGATGGCCCTGAATGGTAACGCTCGCGGTCGGCTCCGTCGCGCCGTAGACGATCACTTCGCAATTGGCCACCAGCCAGAACGGCCTCGGCAGCTGCGGTTTTGAGGGTGAAAAAAGAGAAGAGACTCCGGGTGATGAAACCTGATTGAGGAGCCTTTTTTCCATCATTTCCCTAAGCTCCAGCGAACCCTGGCCGACCCTGAAACCTCCGGAAAGAGCGTACAGCTGGTCCCAGTCCGGTATCATCCATTGCTCATCGATCACCTCGGACATTTTATCGCGCGGAGTAGTGACAACGTTGCTCCTGGCCGCCACCATAAAGATGCCGTCCGGAGTTAAGAACCCGATGTCAACGCAGTAGGAAGTATTCGGCCGCCCGACATTAATATACCAGTTATTGGTGAGTCCGCTGACCTGGATGTCAAAAAAGTTCCAGTTCTGCGCGTCATATACGCGCAGGATCAGTCTTGAGTGGTCGAACTTGGCGCCGAGTTCCGATCTGATCTCGGCCAGTCTTTTTTGATTGACTTCCCAGTAGGTATAGATCCAGTAAGGATCGCGCACCATGATGACGATGCGGTTGTCGCCGTAGCCGCCGGGGAGCTCGAATTCGCGCGGCCCGCCGAATTTCTGCATGATCGGGCCGGGATAATACTTGCTCTCCTCAACTCTCTCTTCCGCGATCGCCAGATCCTCACGGATGTCCGCCGGCGCCGCTTTAACTGTCCGCTTGACGCGAGTCGCCGTGGTCCGGCGGGGTTTTGCGCTCTTTGCCGAAGCTTTTTTAGTTACCGCTTTCTTTTTTGCTGGCATTTTTTCACCCCTGCACGATCACATTATCTCTCTTAGATATTTTGCCGCTTCTTCCGGTGAGGTCGGATTGATGTACAGACCCGACCCCCATTCGAATCCCGCCTGTTTGGTAAGTCTTGGAATTATCTCAAAATGCCAGTGAAAGTCGTAAGATATTGTTCCCCAATAATCCGGCTTGCCGGGTCTGGGCACCGAATTCGGTGCGGTATGCAGGACGTGATTGTAGGGAGGATCGTTTAAGGTCTTTTTCAGCCGGGTTAAGACATCCTTAAGGCAGCGGGCAAGCTGCATCCTTTCTTCGTCCGAAATGAACTGGAATCCGGCCTGATGCCTTCTGGGAAATATCCAGGTCTCAAAAGGGAACCGTGAACCGAAAGGCGCGAATCCTACGAAATATTCGTTCTCGTATACCATTCTCTCGCCCGATCCCAGCTCCTGCCGGATCATGTCGCAGAACAGGCAGCGCTCCTTCTCGTGAAAATAAGCGCGGGAATTTGTAAGCTCGAGCTTGATGTAGCGCGGGGTGATCGGCGTCGCGATCAGCTGGGAATGGGGATGATTGAGCGAAGCTCCGGCCGCGCTCCCGTAATTCTTGAAGACCAGGATATAGCGGAACCTTTGGTCCTTTTCAAGATCGGTGATGCGCTGTTTGTAGGCCCAGAGCAGTTTTTCAATATGGGATTCTTCCATGTCCGCCAGGGTCTCGTTATGATTTGGAGTTTCAACGATAACTTCATGCGCGCCGATGCCGGACATCATGTCAAAAATGCCGATGCCCGAACGGTTGACGTCGCCTTCTATCACCAGCGCGGGGAACTTGTTGGGAATGACCCGTACTTGCCAGCCCGGTTTGTTGGGCAGGGTGTCGGATCGTCTCCAGGCCACGATCTCCGGGGGGGTCTTGTCCTCATTGCCTTCGCAGAGCGGGCATTTGCTGGTGTCTTCTTTGGTCGAGGTCACGGCGGTACTGCCGAAATCGGACGGTCGTCGGCCGCGTTCGGTCGAGATCACTACCCAGCGGTCAGAGATGGGATCTTTGCGAATTTCCGGCATATCAACTCTCCATTTTTATCGCGATCCGGTTGGTCCATTTGGCCTTGGGGCCAAGATCAAGGTTGAAGCCAAACAGAAAACAGCTTCCTTGATATGTCCTCTCAAAGCCGCCTTCGGACTGCGATACGGTCTCGATCGGGAACCAGAAAATCCTACTTTCCTTTTCCGATTCCAATGATACACTAAATCCCTTCCATTCGTCAATCAATTTTATCTTAAAAACATCCGCTTTTTCGCCGCTGCTGTTCATCTTGAATTTATCGCCGTCATCGGCGAATTCGATCCTCCGGTCAGGCGCGTCGGACGCCAGAAGCGTGCAGTTGAACTCCACACCGAACCTGGCCTTGATCTCCTTTTCGGAAAGGTTATTGATCTCATATTCCACATTAATTATGCTCTGTCCGGCCATCACGTTGATAATCTTGGTCACGGAAAGCGCCTGTCCCCCCACCCGTCCGGTCCGAGAAAAGTTAACCGACGCCTCCTCGTTTCTCCGCTGGGGAAAGAAATTATAGCGGCCGTCCTCAAAATCCCCCAGCTCGGTAAAATTCCCATTTTTAAAGGATCCCAGATCGCAGTCCTGCGGCAGGAAGTGATCCACGAGCGAAGCCCGGCGACAGCGGTCGTAGATCAAATATTTTTCGATGCCTGCCTCCTTGACCCTGACAATATCGTGGATGCTGGGGGTTCCGCTGCCCGCGACCGAAATGTTCTCTTTCGGGGTATCAAGGATCTTTTTGTGATAAGCCTCTTTACGCCGGGTCAGCACGTTGGTCAGATTAAAGGCCTTCGGCTTGTAATCGATCTCAAAGATCGTGCCGCCGTGGCGCGGCGAAAGATAAACGTTTAGGTATGGATTGGACACCAGCACCTCTTCCGACCCGTCCTTGTCAAAATCGGTGACCACGACCTCGGTATAGTTCTTGCCGCCCCGCTGAAGCTCCTGGATCACATTCTCGGCCTTGATCAAATGAGCATAGACCGCGTCCCTTAAATACGAAAGATAAAGACCGCCGAATACTCCGTGCCAGTATGCGCAGTTACACTGCCCCATGTAAAGCTCCCGCTCCGCTTCTGCTATTTTTTTCTTCCGCTCCGCCGAGGTGGAGGATTTTTTCATGGTCTGCAGCTTATTGCTGACCAGGAGCATTTTTTTGTGCATGTTGTTCGATTCGGGATATTTCACTAAGAAATTACGGAAGTAGCCGCCGGACCATTCCATCATTTCGGCGTAAGAGGCCGCAGGAAGATAGATCAGCCCCTGCGCCGTGAACTCATCGAGATATTCGGAAAAGGTCATCGGCCGGATCCAGTCCAGGTTCGCCTCCAGCGCCTTTAAGAGATTCTCAAGATATCCATCCTCGTAAACCCATTTGTAGGTCCCCGGCCAGACCCCAAACTTTTCCCCATCGTCCGCCAGGATCGCCGCCCGCCGTCCGTCCTCGGTCGCGGATTCGCTAAGATATCGGATCGTTTCATCGGGCAGCTTGAAAGGAATAAGATACCGCAGGTCCTTGCTGATCGGGAAAACGTTGAGCTTTAATCCCTGCTCTTCCGTGACGTAATAGCTAAACAGGTCTTCTTTTTTCAATCCGGCGGAGAGGAAATGATAATCGTCCACCGTCACATATTCGATCCCCGCTTCGGACAGGACCTTGGGAAGATGCGGCTCCCAGATCCGCTCCGTCAGCCAGAGGCCGCGGGGAGAGCTCTTGAACCGGCTTTTGATGAAATCGCTCTGCATCCTGATCTGCCCGAGCTTGTCTTCATCGGGGATGATCGGGATGATCGGCTCGTAATAACCGGCGGTCATCACTTCGACCTGACCTCTTCTTATCAGCCGGTCAAGCAACTCGATGAATTCCGGATGCTTTTGTTCGAACCAGTCGTAAAGGATGCCGCTGTAATGCACGACGAATTTAATTTTCGGATGCCTTTCCATGGTCTCAATGAAAGGCAGATAGCAGTATTTATACGATTCATCGAAGATATGGTCAAAATTCCCCACCGGCTGATGGCAGTGTATCCCGAAAATAAAATTTATTTTCTTCATTCTTTCCCCTATCGTTTTGACAATCCGCGTTCCAAAAAAGTTCCGCTCAAGGTCAAATGCTCCATTGTTCAAGCTCGTAGCTTGCAGTCGGCATTTTAAGCGAGATGACCCCGCCCCGCGGCCACCGCTCCAGCTCATTGCCGTCCTTCATCACCGCCACGCAGAACTGGACCTCTTCTCCCGGCTGGACCCCGATATCGGCAAAGGGCACCGCCAGTTCGATTATTTTACCGACGGCGAAAGATTCCAGTCTTTTCACCTCTTCCCAGTTCTCGTTATTCCCCATTTTGAACATTACGAACTGGTAGGTGTTCTTTTCGGCATCGAACTTAAGCTCCCATTTAAGCTCCTGCGGAAGATAAGTGATGACGCTAAACTCGAAACCCCGGCATTCATCCTGCTTAAAATCAAGCTGGCAGTCGAGGCGGATATATAGATCGGTCTTGCTGAAGCCGTAATAGAACGCCTTGAGCACGGTCTCAAGCTGGTGCATGGCGCCCTTCGCCTTTTCGATGTCAAAGTAGCCGGCCGCGAGCCACTCGTAATAATTGGTGACCTCTCCGTCGATCTCGGGCTGTATCAGGTAAGCCGGCTCCCGCGTCGGCTTGAAGGCCTTGATCCGCTTGATCGGCTTGTCCAGGTACTTCGGCTCGTCCTTGCCGAGCAGGTGATAGATATTTTTTATGTGCTTGCGGAAGAGCGCGTCAAAGGCGTCATCGTTCTCGGAGGAATGGTCGTCCCCGTACCACCAGCACCAGTCCGATCCCTCCGCCACATAGAGCTCCTGCCAGGCGATGGGATTATCGGTCCCGGCAATAACGGTGCGCACGCGCGACAGATAATCCCAGGCCAGGTTGTCTTCCTCATGGCCGATCCAGATGCGGAAATTATTGTTGATCCAGGAGGCCGGAAAAAGTTTATGGATCCGGTCGGAAGGAGGGTTTTCCGCGATGAAATCTTTCGGCTTCACGGTAACGACGTTCGGCTCGTTCGACAGGCGCTGATAGAAATCGCGCAGGAACTCCTCGCCGCCGTCCCGGTAATACTCCCAGGCGTTCTCCCCGTCCAGGATCACCGTGACCAGGTACTTGCGGCCGTCGGACGGAAGGCTGGCGCGGATGTCGTGCAAATGCCGGACAAAGTCGTCCGCCGCGTCCTTGGCCCGCCATCTCTGATAAACAAAACCGATCTGGTCCGAAAGGAAATGATTGCGGAAAATGATGCTGGTATCGTCATCCACGCGGTAGGGCTTATAGATCTCGTTCGAAGCCATAAGGCGCGGCAGATTGAGCGATGAGGCCAGGACGCTCTCATCAGTCGCGATCCATTTTATCCCGCTTTCCTTGACCAGCGGCAGGATCATCTCCGAAACGCTTCCCTCCGACGGCCACATCCCGGCCGGCCGCTCGCCGAACTTGGATTCATGGTATGCGGCCGCCGACTCGATCTGGTATTTCGCGTCTTCCGGATGCTGAAACCGGATCGACGGGAGATTGATATCGGACATCGACTGCCGCGCAATATTTGTATCGCAGATCAAAGGAAGGATGGGATGATAGAACGGAGAGGTGGTCAGCTCGATCTGCCCCCGGTCGCTTAACTGCTTGTATTTGGGGATGATCAGGGCCAAAAGCTCTTTTTGTTTATCCAAAACCATCTGTTTGTCCTCGGCGGTAAAATACTTCCCCTTTTCAAGCAGGTCGCGGATCACCGGATCATTTTTCCGATAAATAAAGCCGAACCAGGAGAGATTGAACCAGACCTGAATGTCCATGATCTCCTGCGCGGACAGCCTTCCGGCGATCCGCATCAGTTCCATCGCGGAGGAGAAGCGGCCGCGCTTGAGCAGCAGGTCGTGATACCTCGGATAAGGTTTTATCATCACTTCCCAGTTGGCCATGAAGAAATTCTTGAGAATATAAACTTTTTCCTCAAGCGTAAGATCCTTCGGGTCTTTTTCCGAAAGCGTAAGCGCCCGGTCCTTAGCATCGCAATTAACGTAATCTTCGATCTGCGAAAGGAGCGACGGGACCAGGTTGAAGGTCGCCTTAATGTTAGGATAATCGTCCAGCACCGCGACCATGTCGTAATAATCCTTGATACCGTGCAGCCTGACCCAGGGAAGGATATATTCTCCCGTTACCAGATCTTTATAATACGGCTGATGCATATGCCAGATCAGCGCCAGGTAGATGGGATGATTGTTCATCGGATGTGATTATACAATTTATCTTTTTAAAATGCTATAATCAATTTGAGGTGGCATTCAATGAAAAAATTATTAATTCCGCTGCTGCTGATCGTCGTTTTCTCTCCCCTCTCTTTAGCCCGCGCCTCCCTGCTTAAGGAGGACCAAACCTTGACCGTAACCGGCATCGGCGTGGTTGAGACCGCGCCGGATACCGCCGCGGTCAGGCTCGGGGTCGAGGTCCTGCGCAAGACCGCGCAGGAAGCGCAAACGGACAATGCCGGGATCATGCAAAAAGTTATTTCCGCGATGGAAAAGCTTAATATATCAAAAGATCGGATTGCGACCAGTAATTTCAATATTTGGCCGGAACTTAAATATGAATCGAACCAGGCGGCAAAACTGGTCGGTTATCGCTGCAGCGATCAGATCACGATCACATTGGATGACGTCAAATTAGTTTCCAAGGTCATCGATTCAGGTATCACCGCCGGAGCCACCAGCATTTCCGGAATTCAGTTCTCAAAGAAAGACGATCTTGAAGCAAAGAAAACCGCTCTTGAGAAAGCGGTAAAGGAAGCCCAGGCCAAGGCGCAGGCGCTGGCCGCCGCGGCTGGACGCAAGATCAAAAGTATAAAGAACATCGTGGAAAGCAACGCGGTTTTGATCGTTCCTGAAAACGACCTGGCAATAAGATCGATGGCCACAAACAGCGGAGTGACGGCGACGCCGATCTCTTCGGGCATGGTGGAGATCCGGGGCGGCGTTACCATCAATTATATTATAGAATAACAGATCAATAGAGCTTGAGGGCTTTTAATAGTTCCGCGGGGACTTCGACCCCCCGCCTTTTCATTTGTTCCACGTTGCTGATCGCTTCCGGAATGCGGTTCTCATATAAATAAAGCACCGCCAGATATTTGTACGCCTCTATGTATTCGGGGTTAAGTTCGACCGTTTTCTTCCAGGCCTTCTCCGCATCCCCCGCTCTCCGCTCGGAATAATAAAGCAAGCCGAGGTTGAAATATACCGTATCATAGGTCGGATTGATCGCGATCTCCGCTATAAATTCCTTTTCCGCTTCGGCCCGGTGGTTTTGCCGCATGTATATAAGCCCGAGGTTATTGTGCGCCATCGGCTCGGCCGGGTTCAGTTCCAGCGCCTTTTTGTATTCCGGCACCGCCTTTTCCAATTCTCCGTTAAGATAGTACATGGCGCCCAGGTTCCGGTGCGCGAGCGGATAATGGGGCGAATTGGCCGCCGCGTTCTTCCAAAAACTTATCCTGTCCCTGAAAACATCAAGATGGATGAACGTGACAGCGGATAAAAAAACCAGGATCGCGATCGACGCTAAAACGGCGCCTCTTTTTTTGAGATCGGTATTTTTAAAAGTTTCGATCAGTATTATCAGCATACCGATCAGCGGCAGGTAGGCCCGGTGTTCGATAAAATCGGCCGGCAGATCGGGATTGGGGCGGATAAAAGACGGCAAAAGGAACAGCAGGAACCAGCCCGTGCCGAACCAGACCATCTTCATGTCCTTCCCTTTTGAGAATAAGATCCAGATAAGAAGAATGATCAGAGAAACGCCGCCGTAAATAAAATTGGTGTCGCGCAGGATCGGCAGCACCGAAAGATTGAAGGGAAGAAAGATCTTGCCCACATAGATCAGCACGGCCGGAAGATTGTTGAACAATGATTGAATTATATAGATCGTCTTCAGCTCCGCCGGATGCTTGAGCGCGGCGCTCCGAAGAAGGAACCAGGAGCATGCGGCCGCACCCCACCCCGCCGCCATCAGGACCCAATATCCCGCCTTAAGCTTCGGCCGTTTCATCAGCAAGGCAAAAAGCAGGCAGATCGGGACCAGGATCAGCGAGGTTTCCTTGGTCAGCATGGCGAGAAAAAAGAAAAGCAGCGAAAGGATCGCGTTCAGGTCCCGATATTTGCCTTCAAGCTTGAGGAAAAAAATAAAAGACGCAAGAACCAAAACCGTCATCAAAGAATCGTTTCTTCCCGGGATCCAGGCCACCGCCTGGGACAGGATCGGGTGCGCCACGAATATCAGCGAAAAAATCAGCGCGAGCTCCTTTTTATACTTAAGCTCTTTCACCAGGACAAAGACCAGGCAGGAAGCCAAAAGATGCAAAATAACATTGGTTATGTGATAGAACAATGGATTTATGCCACTAATCTGCGCATCCAGTATAAGGGAAACGGTCAACAGCGGGCGATAATAGATCTCTCCTCCGTTAAAAAGCCGGAAAATATCCTGTCCGAAAGCGGCGATAATGCTCCCGATATTCTTTATGAAATAAAAGTTGTCAAGGATCAGGTTATTGTCGTCAAGATAAGCAAGGCCGAAAAATACCGCCTTAAGATAAATGACCGCGCCCAGGCCGGCGATAAGAAGATATGGCCGCCAGGTACGCAGGAGAAATGGTTCGACGGCTGCCGGCTCGATCCGCACGCTTTTATTGATTTTTTTCGTTTCGGTCCTGGCGATCTTTTTTATATTTTTACCCATTTCTTTTAAAAACCAAAAAACTGACCGCGGGGAGATCCTCTCCGCCGATAATATCCTGCCAGATGTATCGATCCCCTTCCTTCCAAACGATCCCGCCAACCAGCTGATAGCGCTCATTCAATGTTTTCGTTAGATAATCGATAAAATAGGTCGGGCTGCCGGGTTCCCATAAGCCGCTATACGGCCGTCGGGAAACAACTATCACCCGCGGCGGATTCTGCTTCAGCTCACCAATCGCCTGCTTTTGATAAAATTCCCGATCAATTGTTCGCAGATTCAGGGGATAGGTGATAATAAAACGGCTTGCGCTCCGTCTTTGGGCATAATAATAAATTTGCGGTTCCGAGCCGGCGACAAATATTCGATCCTGCGGCCGGGTAAGGTCGCGCACATGGCGGGCTACCTCTGCTGATTCAATAAAAGGGTTGACTGTGCCGTAGACCCATTCGGTCAGTTTGGCTGGAGAAAGGAAAAATTGCTGGTGGATCGGGTAAAGCATGATCATGATCGCGGCCGCCGCCAGCACCGGCGACGCGTACCCCCATCCGAATTTTTCTTTTATAAGATCAGCAATCGAGGAAATGCCGGCGGCGATGATGATCGCCCAGAACGGCATGACCAACAGATAATAATAGCCGAGCCCGCTCGGGGCGGGGAATACAGTCAGGAGGGCGATTACAATCAAACCGGCGTAAAACCAAAAGCGCCCTGGACGCCAGTAGAGAGACCAGGCGGAAAAGATAAAAAGGACCCACCAGTAATGCCAGAATTTTTCCAGGTAAAATAAAAACGAAGAAAATGACAGGCCGAAGGAGCGCGCATAGACCAGGTTATAAACGACCACCAGTTCCCAGAGCGCGCCAGCCGCCCCCTTCCCCATCAGATAGCCGAGGATCAGCGCGGATGCGACGGCGCAGCCGATAAAAGCCGACAGAGCGCTTTGCATGATCACTGCCGGAGCCCTTTTTTCTTTTATAAGATCGAATATCCAATTGATAAAAATATAAAGGATAAGGAGCAAGGCCGTCGGCTTATAAAGCACGGCCAGTGCGCTCAAACCCCCGCCCCAAAACCAGGTCCGGTTATCCCCTTTTGTCCGATTGAATAGGTAAAGCACCAAAAGCCCCAGCAGAGGCAGCAGCATGAACTGCTCGGTATTTGCAGCAAAGGGCGCAAGGAAAGGGAAAAGAAGCATGGGCAGGACCAGGAACATCGACGCGATCCCAGCTTTTTTGCCATATTCCCGCCAGGCGATGACCCCGGTTAAAAGAGCGATACAGAACAAAGAAATCGCGGTCAAAACCCTCGGCATCCATAACGCGGCCGGATTGATCAGCTGGCCCAGAAGATAAGTATAGATGATCATGGGCGGCTTTTGCTCAAAAGAATTAACATAAGGAACATCTCCTTGCCTTAGTAGCCAGGCCGAATAGGAGAACGCCCCTTCATCCCTCTGAAAAGGAGCGTTAAAGGCGTTCCAATATAAAAGGGCAAAAAAGGCAATCAACCCGACGACCGGGATAATCGTCCAGAGGATAATCTTTTTATCGGGTGGCCGTGATCCGGCGCTTTTTGCTTTCATAGCGTTCAAACGACCTTGTTGGTCAGCCGGCCGATCCCCTCGATCTCGACCGTCACCGTATCCCCTTTCTGCATCGGGCCGATACCGGCGGGCGTGCCGGTAAGTATAATATCGCCGGGCAAAAGGGTCATGACGGAAGATATAAAAGACACCAGGTAAAACGGCTTAAAGATCATCTGTTCGGTGTTTGAATCCTGCTTTACCTGTCCGTTCAAATACAATTTGATCTTTAAATGATCCGGATCGATGTTTGAAACGATGTCCGGGCCGAGCGGGCAAAAAGTATCGAATGATTTGGCCCTGGTCCACTGGCCGTCGATCCTTTGCAGGTCGCGCGCGGTAACGTCGTTGGCGCAGGTAAATCCCAATATATGCTTCGGCGCTTCATCTTCCGTTATTTTGTGGATCAGGTCTTTAATGACGATCGCCAGTTCGGCTTCATAATGCAATTCCCTGGTCTGCGGCTCGGGATAAACGATCGCGTCGCCCATCCCAATGACCGAGGTTGGCGGTTTGAGGAACATGACTGGGCGTTCCGGTATCGCAAGTCCCATTTCTTTCGCGTGGTCCCGGTAATTCAACCCGATGCAGATTATTTTGGTGGGATTGAACTTCATGCTCATATTATATCACTCATCCCGTTTTATCTCATGATGAGGCGGCATGATATAATAATCAAATGCAGATAAAAAGCGTCAAGGTCGGAGAGTTGAAGACTAACTGCTATATCATTTCCGACGAGGCGACCAATGAAGGCCTGGTGATCGATCCCGGGTTCGACCCCGAAAAGGTAATATCCGAGATCGGCAATTTAAGCATTAAAGCGATCGTGCTTACTCACGGGCACTACGACCATGTCACCTCCGCTTTTGAGCTTAAAGAAAAAGTAAACGCTCCGGTCATGATCAACAAGGATGATGAAGCCATGATGTCCTACTCCACCCAGAAAAGAGCCGACCGGTTATTAAATGATAAAGATAAATTAGACATTGGCAATCTGTCATTTGTTATTATACATACCCCCGGTCATTCCCAGGGCAGTTTCTGCTTATATAATGAAAAGGAAAAGGCGCTTTTTTCAGGCGACACCCTGTTCGCCGGCGATTACGGACGGACCGACCTGCCCGGAAGTTCGCCGCCGGACATGGAAAATTCCCTAAAAAAGCTGCTGAGACTCCCGCCCGAGACCGAAGTTTATCCCGGCCATGGTCGGACAACTACTATAGAAGCGGAAAAAAATCTGCTAGAATAGAAACCTCACCCCCTGTCCCCCTCTCCATCTATGATGGAGAGGGGGGACGATAGCGAAAGGGGAGGTTCTCCCTCTCCCTGTGGGAGAGGGAGATAGAGGGTGAGGGAAAAAGGGGGAAAATTATGCCCAGACAAAGAGAAAAAGAGATCGCCCGCCGGAGAAGAAGGAAGAAAAAATCTCTGAAGGCAAAGAAGAAAGCGCAGGCCTGACCGCAAGATGAAGATCATCCTGGCCGGCTATAACCTTGACTCCGAGGTTATCAATGGGCTTAAACGCGGAGAAAGCGCTAAGGACAACGTCACTCCGGAAGTGCTTTCCGCCTCCTATGCCCGCATCAGCCGCGATCCCCGCCCCATCGACGAATTGAGGGCGGCCGCCCGGCAGGAAGTGGAGAAAGCCCGCCGATCAAACCAGAATATCATCTTCAAGATGGGCCACCACTCCGTGGCCGAACACGCCGTCTTTAATTTTGACCTCATCGGCGTTTCCCGGCTCGCGTTCGAGGAGATCGAAAAATTCCGCCTCTGCTCCTACACCGAAAAATCCCAGCGCTATCAAACGCTTGAGGGTAACTACCTGGTCCCGGAAGAAATAGAGAACTCGGAATTTACCGATCTTTTCCGCGACACGGTCGATGAGCAGAACGCGGCTTACGCCCGTTTTGTGCAGAACGGGATCGAGCCCGAGGACGCGCGTTATCTCACCTGCCTGGCCACGCTCGGTCAGGTCGGACTAACGATTAACGCGCGGAACCTGGAGCTTTTGTTCCGCCGCTTCGCCTCCCACCCGCTGGCTGAAATAAATGAGATCGGGAGAGCCATGTTTGAGCAGATAAAACCGATCGCCCCCTCGATCATCCTTTTTACCGAACCGACCGCGCTTGATCGCGACACCTATCCTCAGCTGGGGCAGCTGGCCGGGAAAATATTGACCGGCCGTAAGAGCGGTCCAATAAAAGAAGTCTTGCTGGCCGATTATGTAAAGAACGCCGACCTCAAGCTGATCGCGGCCCTGCTCCACACCGTCTCGGACCGGTCCTACGACCAATGCATTAAGGCGTCAAAGTCTTTAACTAAGAAAAAGAAAGAAGAAATAATAAAAACTTCGCTGCAAAATCTGGAATTCTACGATTCGACACTGCGTGAATTCGAATATCCCGATCTGACCTTCGAGCTTATCGTATCGGCCGCCTGCTTCGGCCAGCTCAAGCGGCACCGCATGGCGACGCTTACCTGCCAGGGATACGATCCGGAGCTGGGCCTCACCGTTCCGCCGGCGGTGGTCAAAGCAGGAATGGAAAAAGAATTCAAAAAAGTCGCCGAAAGGACCGGGAAAGCGTTCGAGACGATCAGGAAAAAGTTATCTCCGGCCGCCCCTTATATTTTGACCAACTCTCACCGCCGGAGAGTGCTTTTTAAATGCAACGCCCGGGAGCTTTATCATATCTCCAGATTGAGGGAGGACGCGCACGCTCAGTGGGACATTCAGAAGATATCGAGGCAAATGGCGGACGCGGCCAAAAAAGTCATGCCGCTTACCTTAACGACCATCGGCGGAAAAGACCGCTACGGCGAAATATATAAAAGCGCGTTCGGTAAAGCTCCCAAAGTCTTGCCAATCTAAGCAATCCGTGAGATAATAAAATATCGTTATCGGAAACTCCGACCATCTCCTGCTTGATAGGTCAAAGGAAATCATGAAAACCAAATTTATTATAATCATTGTCATTGCGGCGGCGGTATTGGCAGGCACGGCTGTTTTAAAAATGTCCCGTACGCCCGGTTCCGCGTCCTCCCCACAGTTTTACGCGCGGCAGTTCATTGACCGGAAGGTCCAGGAGATCGCCGACCGCTACAGCAACGGGGATGTCATTGTGGTGAGCAAGAAGGACCACCTTCTATACTATTGCCATCGCGGACTGATCGTGAGAGACGACCAGTTCGGAGGTTTTGTGTTCAATTTCCCGGTCCCGGTATCGCTTGGGGTCAATAACCATTGGACGCCGGAGGGAGAGTTTAGGGTCTATACCAAGAACGCGCAAAGCCGGTTCACTCTTTTTCTGGGATTCTGCGGATTGTACGGGATCCATGGCGCCGATACCCGGCTGGCCTCGAAGATCGATCATCTGGAAAGTCTTGATCCGGACCTGAAATATGTGACCAAAAAGGACAACACCCTGGGCTGCGTGGCGGTGGAAAACCGCGTCATCCGGTATCTTTTTGCCAAAGTTGATGTTAACACGCCCGTGTTGATCATGCGTTAATCTGCTATAATACGGCCTGATGAAACCGCAGGATAAATTCGCTTTCACAAAGCAGGAACTGCTGGATCGGATGATCTGGACCAATAATTTTCGACTTCTGCTTGGTATGGTCTTTTTTATCAACTTCACGATCATGCTTTTCTTCAAGATCTATGTCAATTCCGGCTATGAAATCGCGCTCATGCTGGGGCTTTACTTTTTTGTCTACGCCATCCTGAGCCGATATTACCTGACCATGCAAATGGTCTTCAATCTCGGCGAGTTGATCTTCCTGTCCGGATTTCTCGCGATCCTCGACCTGCTGTTCGTCACCGGATTTGTCTACTTTACCGGCGCCGCGGAAAGCCCCTACTTCGTGCTTTACCTGCTTAACCTGGCCGCCGTCATGATCGAATTCCCATATTTTCCCCAAAGCGTTTTTATCTGGTCGCTTTGCGCCACCGCGCTTTACGATTCGATCCTGTTCATGACCCTGATGGTCCATCCTCTTTTCACCGGGTTCATGCCCGGCAGCGAACGCGCCTGGCCGGTGGTGTACCGGCTGACGCTGATCAACGGGGTCGGTGTGCCTGCGATGTTCTTCTTTTTTTCCGGCGTCGCGTATTATATAACCGGATACGTGTCCAGGTTCCGGAAAAATTTCGAGAAGATGATCGTCAACGAATTGAGCGCGCAGGAAGAGATCGCGGCGCTCTCGAATATTTCCTGGATCTTAACCAAGGTGAACGATGTCAATTACATGCTGCAAAGGATCCTCGAAGAAACTTTCAAGGTCCTGCGAATAAGCTCGGGCGCCGTCCTGCTGATCGAGCCCAACAAGCACCATTATACCGGCAAAGTGAGCATCTGTGTCCCATCCCCCCTCATGGATTATTTTTTTACCCACGACCCGAGCGCCAGGATCACCGATAAAGATCCCGGTTTGAAAAAGATCCTGGAACAGGAGAAAATACAAGAACACGTGATCAAGCCGATCATGAAACCCGGCGGCAAGCAGATCGGGAAGATCATATTCTTCGCCAGAAATAATGAAGGATTCAGCCAGCGCGGGCTGTTCCTGCTGGATTCGATCATAAACGAGCTTTCGATCTCGCTGTCTTACGCCATGTTCTGCGAAAGACTGCCGCTGATCGGCCGGAAGGGAAAACGTAAAAAATCAAATGGATCTTAAAAAGCTCGCGGCCCGGCACGGAACCCCCCTGCTGATAATCGATCACGCCGTAATAAAATGCCAGTATCGGAAACTGCGCGATCATTTACCGAGGGTCGGCCTTTATTTTGCCATCAAGGCCAATCCGGAGCCGCAGATCATTAAGACCCTGGCGGCAATGAACGCGGGTTATGACGTGGCTTCGCTTCAGGAATACCGGTCGGTCATCCATTCCGTCCCCGCAAGCGAAAAAAAGGACCTTAAGACCTTTATCTACGACCGGATCATATTGGCCAACACCATCAAACCGATCGACACTTTAAAGAAACTTTCGAACCATAGGCTGCTGGTCACGTTCGACAATTCGGAAGAATTGAAAAAAATAAAAAAGTACTGCCCGGACGCGGGGCTGATCTGCCGGATAAAGGTTGCCAACGTCGGATCGGTGGTCGAGCTGTCGTCAAAGTTCGGCGTGGAGCCGGGCGATGCTACCCGCCTGATCGAATCCGCTTTTTCCTCCGGATTGACGGTGGAAGGATTGAGCTTTCACGTGGGCAGCCAGTGTCTAAACATCGACAATTACATCAACGCCCTCGAAGCGTCGGCGAGCATCTTTGAAGAGCTTAAGTCGCACGGACACGAGCTAAAGCTGCTCAACATCGGCGGAGGGTTTCCCGTGCCTTATGATAAGAATGCGCCGTCGTTTAAAAAGCTCGCGCGTAAATTGAACGGCGAGATCGACCGCCTTTTCCCAAAAAAGATCGAAGTGGTCGCGGAACCGGGAAGATTTCTGGTCGCGGAAGCGGGAACGCTGGTCGTCAGCATCGTGGGCAAATCCGTCCGGGACGGTAAAATGGTTTATTACATCGACGACGGGGTCTATGGAACCCTTTCGGGCGTGGTGTTCGACCACATCCCCTACCATTTTAAATCGTTCAAGAAAGGCCCCGCCGCCATTTCCGCGGTGGTCGGACCCACCTGCGACGCGTTTGACACTATTTCCACCGCCGAATCCCTTCCGGAGCTTGAGATCGGGGACCTGCTGTATGCCGAGAACATCGGCGCCTACAGCAACGCCTCCGCTACCAATTTC
The DNA here is from genome assembly GCA_903930225.1 of uncultured bacterium. Classification (GTDB taxonomy): domain Bacteria; phylum Margulisbacteria; class WOR-1; order XYC2-FULL-46-14; family WPAF01; genus CAIYXV01. Next base: position 23,520 of record CAIYXV010000096.1, read on the forward strand.
AACGGTTTCCCTAAAGCCAAAATTTTGCATATCAACACCTGATTGTTATATAATATTTTCAGAGGGGGATTTTTTTAAAATGAAAGTCAAATTCAACGGCAGGATACTGGTGATCGGCTGCGGCTATGTTTCAAGGTGCACGCTCCCACTTCTATTGAAGCATATTGATATGCCGGCGGAAAAAATAACCATAATGGATTTTGTGGACTTCCGGCCGTCGGTCAAAGATGTCCTTGACCGGGGCGTCAAATACGTTGTTGACCGCATAACGATCGATAACATGGCTTCAAAATTAAAACAATATGTCGGCTCCGGAGATATGATAATCGACCTCGCCTGGAACATCGGCTGTCTCGATATTCTTGAGTGGTGCCATGACAACAACGCGCTCTATATCAATACTTCGGTCGAGCTTTGGGACCCGTATGAAGGGGCCGAAGACAAAGACCCGACCGAAAGGACCCTCTATGTAAGGCACATGGCGATAAGAGAGATGATTAAGAAATGGAACAAGAAGGGAGCGACCGCCGTGCTTGAGCACGGGGCCAACCCCGGACTGGTCTCCCACTTCATAAAAGTTGCGCTGATCGATATCGCGAACAAGATCATCAAGGATATACCAAAGGATAAGCGCGTTCCATTGCTGAAAGAGAGCCTGAAAAATATGGATTTCGCCGGGCTCGCCCGCCTGACCGGAGTAAAAGTGATCCATATCAGCGAACGCGATACGCAGATCACGAGCCGTCCCAAAGAAGTGAACGAGTTCGTTAATACCTGGAGCGTTGAAGGCTTTCGCGAAGAAGGCGTGGCTCCGGCCGAAATGGGATGGGGAACGCACGAGCGGAAGCTTCCACCTGGCGCCCATTTCCATAAATACGGGCCGGGCAACCAGATCTGCCTTTCGCAAATGGGGATCAAAACCTGGGTCAGGTCATGGGTCCCGTGCGGCGAGATCACCGGCATGGTGGTCCGCCACGGCGAGTCTTTTACTATTTCCGACCATCTGACCGTTTGGGAAAACGGGAAACCGGCCTACCGCCCCACCGTCCACTACGCCTATTGTCCAGCCGATGTAGCCATCAATTCTTTGCACGAGCTCGAGATGCGCTGGTTTAACCTGCAACAAAACCAGCGAGTGCTGACGGATGAAATAATCAGCGGGCGCGACGAGCTTGGTGTTCTGCTGATGGGCCACGATTTCAATTCCTGGTGGACGGGAAGCCTGCTCGATATCGAAGAAACAAGGAAACTCGCTCCCCACCAGAACGCCACCACCCTGCAGGTCGCCTGCTCGGTTTTGGCCGCGGCCGTCTGGATGATAAACAACCCGGAACTGGGAATCTGCGTCCCCGACGATCTTCCCCACGAAGAGATATTAAAGTGGGCCAAGCCGTACCTGGGACCTTTCGTCTCGCAGCCGGCTGACTGGACGCCGCTTAAAAATCGCGTCGATCTTTACGAGAAATTCTCAAAACCCAGGCCGAATGACGTTGATGCCTGGCAATTCGAGAGTTTCCTGATCGGCTGATGATCACGATCAAAAAAGCGCGCCCGGAAGATCTGCCGGAAATACTCAAGGTAGAAGAACTCTCTTTTACCAATCCCTGGACCGAAGAACAGTTCAGCGGCTCCCTTCCCTATTTCAGCGTCGTCCGGTCGGACGACAAGGTAATAGGATTTATCGGTGTGGAACCGATCGCCGATGAAGCGCATATACTGCACATGGCCGTGCATCCGGATTTTAGGCGCAGGGGTGTCGCAAGAAAGCTGATGGAGTTTGCCCTCTCCTACCCCGCGAAAAAATGGTTCCTCGAGGTGCGGGCAATGAACCACGCGGCGCAAAAGCTCTACGAAAGCTACGGCTTTGAGGTCATTTCCAGAAGGAACAAATACTATCAGGATAACGATGAGGACGCGCTGATCATGGCCTATCAGAGGCCGAACTGATTTTTCAGTCTCCTTACGAATTCGGTTTGCTGCGGTGTCAGTTCGAAATGCGACAACCTCTCGTTTATCTCTCTTTTTTGGTTCCGGTATTCGTTCATCAGGGAGTTCGGCACCAGGCCGAGCGCCCCGATCGAGTTGCGGGAAAAGGCCTTTATTTTGTTGGCCTGATAGATCGAAGCGAAATACTCGTGAATATCGTTCTTACCTAACAGTTTTTCCCTTCCGAATTCGTCAAGATAGCTTTCTGCGATCATCCTCCCTAAAAGATAGCTCAAGCCGCCGATCCAGTAGCATTTCGCCCGGAAACGCTCGTCTTCGCTAAGGCCCGTCCCGTGGAACATCTCCCCATTATAGGCGTATGGATTGAAGAACATGGTTTTCGGACAATCATTCTCCAGATCACAGCGGACCTCGTCGGTTTTGATACCCGCAAAAAAATCTTTGATGTCCCGGGGAGACGCACCGGTCATGGAAAGGTCAAAACCGGGAGGTGACAATCGGTCCCACTGCCCCCCCGGAAGCAGACACACCCGCCGGACGAAACCTTCGAATTCGCGACTGAAATCCTCTCCCGCCATCAGCATCGTCGTTCTTATATCTTCCGGTAATTCGCCACTTCTTACGAACAGGGCTCCCGCCGGACCGGCCGGAGGAAGCATCATATCGTCAATTGTTGCGCCGTTGACCCAAAGCGGGAGCGTTACCGAAGCGAAGTCGTTCCGATTAAGTTCGGACATGGCGACTAGAGTCGATCGGTCCATCATCAGCTGGACCTCTCGTCCGGCGACCAGATACCCCAATGAACGCGCCGGTACCGGGATATTGCGGTCAGCGTAACGCTCCGAAAGCTGCTGACGCCCCAGCCGGAAGTTCAGATGCCCTATATAGCTCGCCGATTGAAAAACGCCTGTGATCCTTAACATTTGTATTTACGCCTTTGTATTCATTGTGTTGCCGGCATCTCTATATCAGCCATATATTAAAGTTAATTTCAGGCCATAATTAAAGTCCATGCCCCGCGCCGGATTTCACTTTTTTCTGGAAAAATGATAAAATGGCCAATCATGAGAGGCAAGGCATGGAAATTCGGGAATAATATCGATACCGACTTGATCATCCCGGCGCGGTACCTTAACACGCATGATCCAGTAGAACTGGCCAGGCACTGCATGGAAGATGCCGACCCGAATTGGATCAAAAAGACCGGCAAGGGTGATTTTATCGTGGGCGGGGATAATTTCGGCTGCGGATCATCGCGCGAACACGCTCCGATCGCGATCAAAGCGGCCGGGGTCTCGGCGGTGATCGCCAGGTCATTCGCCCGCATTTTTTACCGCAACGCCATCAACATCGGCCTGCCGATACTTGAATCTGCGAAGGCGGCGGAAGAGATAAAAGAAGGCGATCAGATAGAAGTGGAACTGGCTTCCGGAACGATCAGAGACCTGACCACCGGAAAAAGCTATCAAGCCCAGCCGTTCCCGGAATTCATGCAGAAGATCATCGACGCCGGCGGGCTGATCGGCTATTTAAAAGCAAAGACTGCTTAACCCCGATTTGATCAAAACCCTTATTTAATGCGGGAAAGGACCATCTCCCCGGCCGCTTTAGTTCCCAGTAGTTTTTTCGGATCGTCGGCGGGAGTAATTAGATCGCCGGTCCGGTAGCCTTCGGACAATATTTTATTTACCGCGTTCTCGATCGCGGCCGCACCTTTCTCCGCCCCGATATGCCTTAGCATAAGCGCGCCGGTGAGAATCCTCCCCAGTGGATTCGCTTTATCCTGTCCCGCCAGCGTGGGAGCGGTCCCCGCCCCGCTCTCAAATAATGCGGCGTTCGTATCCGGATTGATGGAAGCGCTGCACATCATTCCCATGCTCCCTAGCGCCGCAGCCGCCCCATCGGATAAGATATCGCCGTGCTCATTCCCGCAGGCGATCACTCCGTTAAGCTTCGCCGGGGTAAAAAGCAGCGCTGCCGCGGAATCCACCAGCTGGTGGACCAGCGGCACATCCGAAAATTCAGCTTTACCGATCCGGCTGACGATCGACCGCCAGAAAACATACCGGGCCATGACATTGTATTTATCGATCGAGATCAGGGGCAGTTTGACCTTCCGGGCGTAAGCAAACGCGGCGCGGATGTATTTTTCGATCGTTTCTTTGCGGTAATAAGCGATGTCTGAAACTATTTCCTCATTGCCGGTCACATCCTGCTTCATTTTTACGCCGATCCGGTCCGCAATGTCCTGCGGCATCTTCCCCAGCAGATCGGCATTGCCAAAATAGCTGTCTTCCAGAAGGTACCTGATCCAGACTTGTTTTATCCCCTGGTCGGGAATGACCTCGGTTTTAACGTTGGCCAGCGGCGCGAGCGCTTTGTAATAGATCATGGGACGGAAGTTGAGCAGAAGACCCATCCGCTTGCGGAGAGCAAGCAGCACCCTCGCTTCCGGCCTGAGTTCCGGACGCGTAACCCCGATCGTCGAATCATCCTTAAAATCGCCCACGCCGCCGAAAAATATGACACCGGCAGCGATCGCGGTCTCGAACGATTCAATGGGCAGTGTATCACCGAATTTATGATAAGCGCTCCAGCCCATCGGGGTCTTGATGAATTCAATATTGATCCCGTCCAATTTTGCGGCTTCCACCGCCACCCGCACAGCCTGGGCCATCATTTCCGGCCCGGAGCCGTCACCCTCAACCAGCGCGATTTTTTTTGTGATCATAATTCCTCCTTGATCCGATCAAGCCCGAACAGACAAGAACAATATAATTTTAACACATTTTACGCAAAATAATGTGAAATCCAGACCGGAAAAAGACGATATATATCCGGGAGAAATAAATGGCAGGTAACGGACCAAAAGATATAGATAAAATAGGAATTATACAGACAAGATTTCCGGCAGGAAGTCCTGCGGAACGCGTTTCATTTTCAGGCAATCTATTCCAGTCTGACCTTTTACGCATGCGGGCGGAATTCCCCTCCGGCAACATACCCGTCGCTACTTTATTCAGGACCCTTCGATCGGATGTCCGGAACGAACTTTCCGCGACCATTTCTCAAGCACTGGGAAAAGATCATCTATCAGGCAGAGAACTCTCCGCGCTCATTGTTAAGATCGAGCCGGAAAGGATCTATTCCGCCGGCGATATCGGAGACCTGTTGATCATTGCCAACCGGCAGGAATCGAATGAGCCGATCACCCGGTCCGGCGCAATCGTTAACGGCGTGATCTTAAGGCCGATCCAGCTCGACGCGGTCGATTTGCTCCTGGGCCTGGTCGTCGATCAGGAAAAGCCGAGGCTGGCCGATGAACTGCTGAAATTGGGCGTTACTTCTATACCGGAAATGGCGATCACCAGATTACTGGCATCTATACCCGAAAAAGCATTAGGCGCACAGTATAATGCCAGAGAGGTTGCGGTATTCCTGTACGGCATCGTTTCTTCCACTCCGATCATGGAGGGGGAACCGGTCTACGATTACCGGGCAATCGAACTGCGGATCGTGGCTTCGAAAAATCCCGAAAACACTTCACTGTTCGATCGCAAAGTCATGTCGTTTCTTTCCAACCGGTTCGGGATTAAACCCGAAACAGTGGAATACGCGTCGATCGTCCTTAAAGAAGAAGGTTATACGATCGACCAGCCCAGGCTGTTCGGTCTGCTTTTAAGGGGAATACTGGAGGTTACATCTAACCGGCCTTATTCAAGAACGCCGGTCGAGCTTTCGGGAATGGTTCCCGATCTGGTAAAGCTCGGTTTGCTTTACGAAGCAAACCGGAGGACGAACACATACGCTCCGGAAGAATGGAAGTCCTTAAGCGTTCTTTTCATCCAATATCCCGATTTCCGGGCCCATTTCACGCGTCATTTCATTCCCCCGCTCAACGAGCTCTGCGATCCTAAAACGATCAACCCTAAGGGTGCCGATCCCCTGACCGGGTTTGGCAAGTCGGCCGATTCGATCCTGGTCGTGGGACGGGTTTATTATGAGACCGCCGCATTTGTCTCTTCGCTCCGTTCAAAGCCGCAAGCGGAACAGGTGGAAGCGCTTGGCAAATATTTCAAGGATTACCCATTTGAAGAAACGTCGTCGATCCGGATATTCGCATTCATCGACTGCGGAAAAGACCTTCTGCCCGCTGTGCTCAATACTAAGGATAACGCTTACGGAGCACTGACCGACGGAATCGCCAAGCTGATGGTAGAAAATGAAACTGAAACATTCGATGTTACATCCGCCGGACATCCCGACGAAAAGCTTATGGAGCATCTCAAGGACCGCGCGCCGGCAACACTCGATCTGATACAGATTGCGCTCTCGGGGCATTCCGAGGAAGTCAGGAAAAAAGCCGAAGAGATATTAACGGCACAACCTTTAGCTATCTACCTGATGATGGTGCTTGCTTCAGGGAAGCTTTCCAAAAGGGTTTTATCAAAGCTGATATCCTTGATCATTAAAGCTCTGTCGTCCGACCTCGCGCCCGCGGCGGATTTGATGTATAAGCTGCTGCTTGCCTATGTAATTAATATGTCCGGCCCGGGGAAAAAGAGCTTGCTTGCAATCCCCGGGATCAAAAATGCGATCGTTGCTTATTTTAGCCGGACAGCCAGATTTGCGTTAAATCAAATGGCGAATGGAATCCTTCTTGAAAGTGAGAAGCGCCTATTCCGGGTCGAAAACGGAAACGGCCGGGTGCCCAAGTCCCTGCACGACGCCAATGAGACCGCCGCGCTGACGGAGGCGTTTTATGTCGAAGCGATCAAGATGGACCTCCTTAATGTCGGTATCGAAGGAGAAAGGGGCGTCTCAAGCGCGCTTACCGCCGCCCGCGCCTTCGCCGCGTTCGTGGCCGGCGAGAGCGATGCCAGTCCCGACATCGCCTACATCCCAGGTTTCATAGCCGCACGGCTTTCTGCCGAGAACCGGGAAAAATCGGTGGACGAGATAAAGAAAGCGATTTCTGCCGACCGCGGCCGCAATGGAATTTTTGTCGCAATGGACATCGTCCAGAACATTCTCGGCCCGGAGATCTATACCGCGCTTGGTCAAGCTTATAAGGAACTTAACCGGCCGGAGCACTTTGTTGAAGCCCTGCTTTATTCACACATCTTGGTGGGGACCAGCAGAATGGATAAGGTCAAGACAGTGCTAAACGCCCTGAAAGCGGAGACAAAAGCCTGGGTAACCCTGTTGGCGCTTATCAACCATGACCGCTTCGCGGAAGCCAGGCAGATGATCGGGGTCATACTGGACCACGCCCGCACGCTGGCCGGGGCGGAAAATCCTTATTCCGCGGAAAACCTCAAAAAAGCGATCGATTCGGCCGACCGGTCAATCAACGCCATCTTCACCAATACTTTCGATCAGTCTTAAAGCCGCCTTTTTCATGTCCCGTTCTCCCAAAACCGCGCTTATGACCGCGACCTGCCCAGTATATTTAATCACCTGATCGATATTTGAATTATTTATTCCCCCCAGGGCCACGACCGGGATATTAACGCTCTTGACTATCTTCGCCAATTTATTAATTCCCAGCGGTTTTACTGACGGTTTGATCGCCGACCGGAACACCGGCCCGAACCCGATGTAATCCGCACCGTCCCGCTCCGCCCTTCTGGCTTCGGAAGGCGTTGACGCTGAAACACCGATTATTTTTCCCGAACCGAGCGCTTTTCGGGCGTATTTTATATCCTGATCTTCCGATCCGATATGGACGCCGTCCGCACCGATTTTTTTCGCGATATCTATATGGTCGTTGATGATCAGCCTCATGCCCAGCTTTCTTGTGACCTGCCTGGCTTTTTGTGCCGTCCTTATAAAAGCGGTCTTGTTAGAGGATTTATCCCTCAACTGCACGATCCTAACCCCCGCTTTCCCGGCCTCTCTGATGGTCTTTATCGGGTTCCGTGAGGGATCGGTAATGACATAAAGCCCGAAGTCCAGCAAAAGCTTGCGGCCCATCCTTTTTTCGATCTCATAGAGGTCAAAGCGGATCGTCTTAAAATACCGCCCGAACGCCGGATCGATCAGTTTTGAGAACTCTTCCAGCACCCGCATCGACTCCTCGCTCCGCTTGATGTTCGCGTAAAATATCTCTTCGATCTTCGATCGTTTTGACTCGGGCGCGGTGTACAGCTTACCCCCAACGTCTGAAAGCGAGGCGCGCGCGGCCAGCAGTTTTTCTTTTGGGATCCTTGATGTCGCCGCTTTAAACCGGGCGCGGAAGTCCTTTATCGTTCGGGTAAATCCCGGATCCTCAAGATGGAACCGGGCGATCTCTTCTATTACCCGCAGTCCTTCCATCGCCCGATTAATATTCGCGTCAATTATCCGGTAGACATTTTTCACGGAATAACGGTCTCGACCCATTGCATGGGATCGACCCGCACGTCGTGCACGGACATTCCCCAGTGAAGATGGGGGCCGGAAGCGATGCCGGTACTACCGGCAAGGCCGATCCGGTCTCCCTTTTTAACCTCCTGGCCCGGGTGTGCGATTATCTTTGAAAGATGGAAATACAGGGTATTTATCCCCTGCCCGTGGTCTATGACCACGGTGCCGCCGAAGGCTTTGAAAAATTGCGCGATCACGACCTTCCCATTGTGCGCCGCCGCTACCGGGGTTCCGGTTTGCGCCCTGAAATCCTGGCCGCGGTGGCGGGAGCGCGGCTTGCCGTTGACAAATTCCCTGGTGCCGAACGGCATGGTGGTTATTCCCGGCACCGGCCTCAAGTAAAAGCCATACCATAATTTGGCCGGCGATTCATCAAGGAGCTTTTTTTCTATCTGTCCCCATTCATCATCCACCAGCGCCGGAGCGAGCAGCTTTTTCTTCGAAGGGATAAGCCAGAACGAAACTTTGGGATAAGTCTTCGGGCTGACCATTATCGATATTTCCCTTAAATTGACCTTACCGCCGTTGTCCGTATATTTAACTTCTATTGGATATTCCCCTGGCTTTTTTTCCGGCTCGCAGCCCACGATCGCCCGCATTCCCTTCTCGTACGGATAAAATGCTATCTTTTTGCCGTCAAAGACCAGTGAAGCGTCACGGACCGATTCTAAAGTCGGCGTGTCGCTGGTTTCGGAAATGAACACCATAAAGCTTCTTCCCTGATAGACTTCGCCGTGAGCAAAAACATCGACGCCGGCTAAAACGCGGCCGGCAAGAAGGATAAGGATTATCGTGAATAATGCGAAACCGACAGTAATATTAGCTAAGATGCGGGGATCTCGTGCTTTTTTCATTTCTTTATTTGGTTAAACTTGTCCACGAATACGATCTTTGGTTTGAATTTTTTCTGTTCAGATGGTGTCATCAGGGCATAGGACAAAATGATCACTTTTTCGCCTTTTTTCCCCAGCCTGGCCGCCGGGCCCCGCAATCCGATCTCCCCGGCTTTCCCTTCTATTATATAGGTCTCAAACCGGTGTCCGTTGTCAAAGTTGAGCACGGCTACTTTTTCCCCGGCCACCAGGCCCGCCGCCTGCAGGAGCTTTTTATCGATGGCGATGCTTCCCACATAATTAAGCTCCGCTGAGGTTATGGTCGCCATGTGAATTTTTGATTTAAGTATGGTGATAAGCATAAATTTCGGATTTTCCGCCGAAGGCGGATCCGCCTCCGACGGACGACATTCGGATTTTCTCCACGTATTATATCACAAAATCTCGTTCGGTTTAAGCCGGCTGCCCTCTGGGATATGGGTGCCTTTCCTGATCTGGCAGCGGTTCCCGATGACGGAATCACCGGCGATCGTCACGCCTTCCCCGATCCGGCACCAGTTCCCGACCACGCTTTTATTGATCAGGCTGCCCCGGGAGACGAACGAATCGGACCAGATCACAGAACCGCCGATCTTGGCGTCGTAGCCGATCACACACCGGTCGCCCACTACCGTGTCTTTTAAATGCGCTCCCCGCCGGATCTGTACAGCTTCCCCGATCACCACATGCCCTTCCAGTATGACTGACGGATCGATCTCGCAATGCCGCCCGGTCCAAACGGTCGAAGATATTTTTTTCCCGGGCAGGAACAACCGGACCAAGCCTCGCATGGCATCCTGGTTGGCGCGGATGTAAGCTGAAAGCCCGCCGACATCGCTCCAGTACTCTACCATTTTATACCCGTACACCGGGGCTTTCTTCAGCATCAGCCGCGGGAACAGTTCTTTCCCGAAATCATAGACATGGTTTCTCGGGATCATGTCGATGATCTCCGGTTCAAAAATATAGATCCCCGCGTTCGCCAGATTGCTGGGGGCTTTATCTTTTTCCGGTTTTTCCAGGAATGATTCGATCCGGTCGCTAGCATCCACGCCGACTATGCCAAAATGAGTTGTATCGCTGACTACCGAAAGCGCGACCGTCGCCAGCGCTTTTTTGCTCTTATGGAAAGCCAGCATCTTACGGAGATTGATGTCGGTTATGGCATCGGAGGACAAAACCAGGAAAGTTTCGGTCAGTCCGCCAAGCAGCACCGCCATCTTTAGCACCCCGCCGGCAGTCCCCAGCAGTTTTTCCTCATACGAATAAGAAAGGCTTACGCCGAACTTGTCGCCGTCGCCAAAGTAATTCATGATCTGTTCGGGATGATAATGGATATTGACCGAGGCCTTCCGGATGCCGTTGCGTCTTAGAAGATCGAGATTGTGCTGCATGCACGGCTTATTGGCGATCGGCACCATCGGCTTGGGAACGGCCAGGGTCAGCGGTTCCAGCCGGGTCCCGAAGCCGGCGGCCATGATAAGCGCTCTCATCTTCTGCTTTCTATCTTCCTGATCCGGCGCAGGTGCCGCTCGTCATTTGAGAACGGAGTGGCCAGCCATACCGCAATGATCTTTAAAGCTTGGTCTTTCTTCAGCTTGCGTCCCGCCAGGCAGAGTACATTGCAGTCGCCGTGTTCGCGGCTCTGCTTGGCGGTATAAATGTCATAGGCATTGACCGCGCGGATGCCCTTCACTTTGTTGGCGACGATCGTCACCCCAACCCCCGACCCGCAGATCAGGATCCCGCGATCGAACTTTCCCTGTGCCACCGCCCGCGCGGCGGGCTTCGCAAAATCGGGATAATCGCAGGATTCTTCCGAATCCGTCCCGAAATCCTTGAAAGCCATCTTCTTTTTCTTAAGATATTTCTTTATCTCCTGCTTTAATGGGAATCCCGCGTGATCTGAAGCTAACGCGACTTTCATCCGATCACCCTCCTCATTTCAACCACCGCTTGTTTTAATCCGACAAAGACCGATCTGGCGATGATCGAGAATCCGATGTTTAATTCCTCTATCCCGGGAATGGAAACGATCTCTTTCACATTATTATAATCGAGCCCGTGCCCGGCGTTGATCCTCAATCCGATCATGCGCGCTTTCTGGGTGATATTCCCGACTTTTTCCAATTCTATCATCCTGGCGTTATCTTTTTTGGCATTCGCGAATTTACCGGTATGGATCTCAATAAACTTAGCTCCTATCACCGCCGACTCCTCCACCTGCGCATCTTCGGGATCGATAAAAAGGCTGACAATTATCCCCGCGTCCTGCAGTTTTTGGACCACTTTTTTTAGATCATTGCGGTGTTTTACAACATCCAATCCGCCTTCGGTCGTGATCTCTGCCCTTTTCTCGGGGACCAGCGTCACCATATCCGGACGGATCTTTCGCGCGATCTTTACCATCTCTTCGGTCGCGACCATCTCAAGGTCGATCCGCGTTTTAAGCGCGCGGAGTTTTTTAACATCCTCATCCTGAATGTGGCGGCGGTCTTCGCGCAGATGGCAGACGATCCCGTCCGCACCGCCCGCGATGCATTCCATGGCCGCCGCGCACGGATCGGGTAACGCCTCAAGGCGAGCTTGCCGCAGAGTGGCGATATGATCGATATTAACGCCCAATCTTACGCTCATACTTTTTTATGGATCAGGCACACGGCGTGCGCCGCGATCCCCTCTTTCCTTCCGGTAAAGCCGAGGCCTTCCTCGGTCTTTGCCTTAACATTGACCTGGTTCACTTCTATCTCCAACGCTTGCGCCAGGGTTTCCCTTATTTGCCGCATGTAGGGAGCGAGCCTTGGCTCCTGGCAGACGACCACCGAATCTACGTTCGCTATTAAATATTCCGCGGCTTTAAGCTCCGATACGATCCGCTTTAGCAGGACCAGGCTTGAGATATCCTTATAAGCGGGATCGGTGTCGGGGAAAAAATCGCCGATGCTTCCCATACCCGCCGCTCCGATCAAAGCATCGATTATGGCGTGGATCAGGACATCGGCGTCGGAATGCCCCAGCAGTCCTTTCGGGTATGGCACTTCCACCCCGCCCAGGATAAGCTTCCTTCCGGCCGTCAGTTTATGCGCGTCATAACCGATCCCTACCCGCATTTTACCCTCACGAATTTTCTTTTGCCGACATTGACGATCCGCTCTTTTTGGATGTTGATCATTTCCTTTTCATCCTTTACCACAACCTCATCCACCCGGACCCCACCCTGTTTGATCATCCGCTTGGCGTCCGAAAGCGAGGTGACCAGGCCGCCCTTCAGCAAAAGCTGGGTGATGATTAATTCTTTTTCCGAAAAATTCACGGTTTTGATCTCTTCCGGAACGTTACCTTTGGCGAACACCGATTCGAACCCCGCCTCGGCGGTCGCGGCCTCTTTATCAGAATAAAAGCGGGAGACAAAGATCTTTGCCAGTCGCACTTTCGCTTCTTTAGGGTGCATCGCCTTAACTTCGGCCAGCGGGACATCGGTCATAAGCTCATAATATCTAAGCATAAGAGCGTCGGAAATAGACATGGTCTTGCCGAATATTTCCGAAGGAGGCTCGGTGACCCCGATGTAATTGCCGAGCGACTTGCTCATTTTCTGAACTCCGTCCAGCCCTTCCAGGATCGGGAGAGTGATGATTACCTGCGGCTCCTGCTTGAATTCCCTTTGAAGCTCCCTTCCCACCAGCATGTTGAATTTCTGATCGGTGCCTCCGATCTCAACATCTGATCCGAGATGGACCGAATCATAACCCTGTATTAAAGGGTACAAGAATTCATGGATGGAGATCGGACGTTCCTGCTCAAATCGGTTCATAAAATCTTCTCTTTCCAGCATGCGCGCCACCGTATATTTTGCCGCCAGGTTAATAACATCGTTTATCTTCAGATCATTAAGCCAATGGCTATTGTAAACTACTTTTGTCTTGTTTTTATCCAGGATTTTAAAAACCTGGTCCTGGTAAGTTTTTGAATTCTTGATTATTTCTTCTTCCGTAAGAGGCTTTCTGGTCTCGGATTTTCCGGTGGGATCGCCGATCCGCGCGGTAAAATCCCCGACCAAGAAAATGATCTCATGACCCAGTTCCTGTAGCTGTCTTAATTTATTAAGCACAACGGTATGGCCAAGATGGATATCGGGCGCGGACGGGTCGGCGCCCCATTTGATCTTCAGAGGCTTTCCCTTACTAAGCTTCTTCACCAGCTCTTCTTCAGGGATCAGCTCCACGATCCCTCTTTTAATGATCTCCAGTTGTTTGTTGATGTCTATCTGCATCCCAATTCCTTTAACGTACGCCTGATCATGGCTTCGCTCACATTATCGCGCACAGTTACCCGACCGATCGTCTGCGGAAGCACCAGGCGTAGTTTTCCGTCTTTGACTTTTTTATCCAACTTCATTGCCTTGATCACGCTGTCCGCCCTAAGATCGATCTCGAGCGGTAAACGCAGTTGCGCGAGCAGCTGGATCATCCTCATGTAGGAAGCGTCGTCTAGCATTTTAAGGTCATGAGCAATGGTCGCGGCGGCCGCCATGCCGAAGCCTACCGCTTCTCCATGCGTGAATCCTTTATACCCGGTCAGGGATTCAACCGCGTGGCCGATGGTATGGCCCAAATTAAGGATCAGGCGCAGGCCGGAGGTCTCCTTTTCATCCTTTGAAACTATTTCCGCTTTTATCTTCGCGCAGAGATAGATCAGCTTCTGCCAGAACATCGACGATAATTTCGGGTTGCCTTCCAGCATTTTGAATATCGCAGGGTTTTTGATCACACCGTATTTAAAAACTTCCGCCAACCCGTTCTTTATTTCTTTTGACGGGAGCGTCCCCAGCATATTAACGTCGATCAGCACCAGTTTCGGCTGGTAAAAAACTCCGATCAGATTTTTCCCTTTGTGATGATTGACCGCGGTCTTGCCGCCGATCCCCGCGTCCACCATCGCCAAAAGCGTCGTCGGCACCTGAATAAGATCGACGCCGCGCATGTAGGTCGCCGCCACAAAGCCGGCCAGGTCTCCGATCACTCCCCCTCCCAGGGCAATGATCAGCGCGTCCCGATGGATCCCCAGGTCGATCAGCTTGTCATAAACCGCGGCCGCGGCGGAAAGTGACTTGTGCCGCTCGCCGGGCGGGAGCTGGAGAATGTTCGGTTTGAATTTTTTCAACGCTTTTTGGATGGAGGAGGAATAATATTTTCCGACGATATAATCGGTTATGACCACGATCTGTTTTTTCTTTGATCTTGAAACATATTCGCTAAGCCGGGGCAGGATCCCGCCGCCGATCACTATCTTGTAGCTTCTGTCTTTCAGGTTGACCTTTATCTCTTTAGCCATTTAATTATCTCCTCTGCTGCCGCCTGCGGCGTGATCTCCGAAGTGTCCACTATGTGATCGGCCGCCCGCTCATATGCCGGGCCCCGCTCCGCCAGTATCTTTTTTATATTATCCAGCTTGTCGCCCTGCATGAGCAGCGGCCGGTCCGCTTCGCCTTCAAGCCGCTTATCAATCACTTCTTCCCGCGAGGTTAAAAGCACCAGCGGGCCGATCGCTTTAAGCATTTTCACGTTATTTTCCCGGAGCACGATGCCGCCTCCGGTCGAAATGACGAAATTATCATAATCCCCAAGCGTCACGATCACCTCGGTCTCCAGGTCCCGGAACCTCCCCTCCCCGTCCTTTTCAAAAATATCGGAGATCTTGCGGCCTTCGGTCTTCTCGATCACCGCGTCGGTATCGATAAAATTCAAATCAAGCCGGGCGGCAAGCTCCCTGCCTACCGCAGACTTGCCAACCCCCATAAAACCGATTAAAATGATGTTCATAGTAAAAGGGAACTTGCCCCCGACACGGCTCGAACGTGCGACCTAGTGTTTAGGAAACACTTGCTCTATCCAACTGAGCTACGGGGGCATAGTTAGATTATATCAAAAATCGGAAGGGATTGAAATTTAAATGAATCATAAGCAAGTCTGGACCATCGCGGGAATAGTTTTCTTGATCTTATACTTCATCGCCGCCCTGCTCTTGATCCTCAATTTTCAGATCGACATCAAGACCGAGAACACCCAGCAGCTGAGGCTAATGTAAATAGTCCGATCCTCGGAATTTTCCCAGTAGGATAATCTATCTATTGATTGTCTTTTATGTAACCGGTCACCGCTTTTTTTATCAATGAACCCAGTAACAGGCGTTTTTTCACGAATCTCGGCGGGTTTGGATAAAGCCCGAGCAGGTCGTTGGTCACCAGTATTTGTCCGTCACAGAGCGGACCGGCGCCGATCCCGATCGTTGGGATCTTGATGCTTTTTGAGATCCTGGCCGCCAGCGCTTCGGGCACCATTTCCAGCACGATGGCAAAACAACCCGCCTTCTCAAGTTTGCGGGCTTCGTCCAGGATCCTTTTTCCTTCTTTTCCTTTACCCTGAATTCTATAACCCAATGAGTTGACCGATTGCGGAGTGAACCCCAGATGCCCCATTACCGGGATACCGGCCTTGATAATCCCTTTGATCGCCTCAATATACTCCACCCCCTCCACCTTTACCGCTTCCGCCCCCGCTTTGATCAGAGCGATCGCGTTCTTTACCGCTTCCTTCGCGTCAACCTGATACGAACCGAACGGCATATCGGCAACTATAAGCGCTCTGGTTACGGCGCGGGATACCGCTTTGGTGTGAACGATCATCTCCAGCATGGTTACCGGCAAAGTGTTACGGTAGCCAAGCGCGACGTTCCCGAGCGAATCACCGACCAGAATAATGTCTATTCCCGCTTCATCAAGGAGCCGGGCGATCGGATGATCGTAAGCAGTGAGCGCGGATATTTTTTGTCCGGTTTTTTTGAAACCCTTGATCTTTTGGATATCTATTTTTTCTTTTTTGACCATGGCAGGTGCAGGTCCATTCTGGGGAACATTTCGCGGTACATTGAGAAAAGTCTCTCTTCCAGCATCTCGCGGGTGACATAGCGCGTAAGATATCCGTTCTCGGCGATCGAGATGGTCCCGGTGCTTTCGGAAACTATGATCGCGACCGCGTCCGTCACTTCGGAAAGCCCCACCGCCGCCCGGTGCCTGGTCCCCAGTCTTTTATCCAGAAGCTTCGATTCCGAGAGCGGGAGCAGACAGCCGGCGGCAACGATCCTTTCCCCCTGCACGATCATCGCGCCGTCGTGGAGGGCGGAACCGTGTTCGAACAGGGAAGTTATAAGCTCGCTCGAGATCAGGGCGTCGAGCCGCGTGCCGGACTCAATATAATCGTTTAGCCCCGAGTTCCGCTCGATCACGATGATCGCCCCGGTATGGTTCTCCGCCATCCATTCGATCGAACGGACGACCGAACGGATGAACCAGGTGGAAGCCTGAGGTACGATCCCCAGCCGCCGGATAAAACCTCCCCTGCCCAGCCGCTCCAGCGTTCTCCGCAGTTCCGGCTGAAAAACAATGATCAGCAAAACCAGGATGGCGGCGGAGAATTTTTCGAACAGCCAGTTGATGGTCTGCAAACCTAGCAGTTTCGCGGCCAGGTACAGCGAAGCCAGAACTATCAGTCCGCGCAGAAGATTGGCCGCCTGGGTGCCCCGCAGCCAAAGAATAATGTAATAAAGGATCACTGCGACAACAGCAATATCAAGGATATCGAGCAGCCATCTTGCCTGCATCAGATCACTCTTTTCCGCTCGAAAACCTGCGAATAAACTTCGCGGTTTTCTCGCGAGGAACCGCGGCGTTTAGCCGCAGGTTCAATAATTCTCATCAGATCACCACGTCATTTAAAATTAGATCGTCGTATGATTCGCGCTTCAGGATCAGCGTGGGGATCCCGTTGTTGACCAGCACCATGGCCGGCCGGCCCACCCGGTTATAATTGCTGGCCATGGAATAGTTGTAGGCCCCGGTGCCAAATACCGCCAGGATGTCGCCGACTTTTACTTCCGGAAGTTCGATGTCTTTTATCAGCTTGTCGCCTGATTCGCAGAACCTGCCGGCGATCGTCACTTTTTCTTTTTTCGTCTCCCGGGCGCGATTGGCCAGCAGCGCGTCGTATTTCGCGTCGTACAGTATCGGACGGGGATTGTCGGACATGCCTCCGTCGACCGCCGCATATTTCCTGACGCCGGGGATGTCCTTTACCATGCCGATCGTATAAACAGTCACGCCGGCGGTACCGATCACCGAACGGCCGGGCTCGAGTATAAGTTTCGGATCATTCAGCTTGAATTCCTTGCAGGTTTTAATGAAATGGCTCACCGTCCGCTCGGCAAAGGAATCGATCGACGGCGCCTCGTCCGCGCCGCTGTAGTCAATGCCCAGCCCCCCGCCAATATCGATCTCTTCCGTCTTAAGCCCCGTCTCCGTCCGGATCTGGTCCGCCAGCCGGCCGAGGATCTCGATCTCGGCCAGATAGGGCGAAACTTCAAAGATCTGCGAGCCGATGTGCGCATGAAGACCGAGGTAATTTACATAGGTCATTTTCCGGGTAAGCCCGGCCGCTTCGGCCGCTTTTTCTTTGGAGATCCCGAACTTGGAGTCGATCCGTCCGGTCTGGATGAACTCGTGGGTGTGCGCCTCGATCCCGGGATTTATACGGAAAAGGATGTCGATCTTTTTTCCTAATTTTTTCGTGATCTCGTCGAGGTTGCGCAGTTCATCAAAATTATCGACCACGATCCTGCCCGCCCCCCATTCCACCGCTTCTTCCAGTTCCTTTTTGGATTTGTTATTCCCGTGGAAATAGACGCTATTCAGATTGCAGTTCGCTTTTTTCGCGGTATACAGTTCCCCACCGGAGGATACGTCCAGCCCCAGGCCCTCGTTGTTCATTATTTTAACGATCGCCGTGTTGCAGAGCGCCTTGCAGGCATAGATCACCTGCGAATTATCGTACCGGTTCTTGAAAGCGGTCTTATACTCCCGGCAGCGGCTCCGGACCGTGGTTTCATCGATCACATAAAGCGGGGTGCCGAATTCGGCCGCCAAGCCGACCAGGTCGCACCCGCCGACCTCAAGGTGTCCTTTGTTATTTATCTTTGATGTTATTGGCTGGTTCATTTTTCCCTTTTCTCATTAAATTATATCATTTTTCCGGAACGGTTAAAAGTGAAATTATCCCTCTATTTTGACGATATATACCTGTAGAGAGGTATAAACTCCATGGGAATAGAAAGCTTAGCTAGAGTTTCTGAAAGAACGACAGTCAATCCGGCGTTTTACCGGTCAAATCTGCATCTGGTAACGCCCGATATGATAAACGTTCGGAACGTCTCATCAATTGGCCCGCGCTCTGCCTCTCCGGCCGATATTACGGCGGAAAAGATGGTACGAAAGCAGATCCTGCGGCTGGACGTCTTGGATGCCCGTGCCGCGATCAAGCTGGACCCGCTGGCCGTCCTGCGCATCAATAATTCCTTCTGTAGCTGCCACGGCATATCCGAACTTATGGAAAAAACCGTCGCCCAGCTTGGATATCATTTCAACGCCCTGGTGGACTTTGAGCTCAGGGCCGACTTGCTTGATGAAAAACCGGTCGACCTGCCGCTGCACCAATTGATGCCGAACCTGCTGGGAAAGAACCCCGTAAAGATCGAAAAAATGATCGCGACCAGGGAACCGCTCGTGACCACGGGAAGCGACGGCGAGCACCTGATCATCGTTCCCCTCTTTGACGATAACCACGTTTTCCTCGGCGGGATACAATTCAGGAGCTTTGCCAATTATTCAACCGAAGAAAGGGAGATGATCCGGGAATTTTGCGTCACCATCAATGAGACCTTGAAGCGGATGATCGAGATCGAGAAATTAAAGATGCAGGCGGTTACCGACGGATTGACCGGCCTTTACAACCGCCGCTATTTTGAGGAATTCATAAAGAACCAGTTCGCCGCCGCCAAGCGGAACGGCAAAGAGCTTGGCCTGCTGGTGATCGATCTCGACCACTTCAAGCAGATAAACGACACCTACGGCCATCAGGCCGGAGATAAAGTTCTCCGGGCGGTTTCCCTGACCATCCGCAACACCGTGAGGGCAATGGACCTGGCCGCCCGCTACGGGGGAGAAGAGATGGCGGTCGTCATTCCCGAAACCGGAGAGGCCGGAAGCAGGATCCTGGCCGAAAAGATACGGTCCGCGATCGCCGCGCTCAAGATCGATTATAACGGACAGCTTATAAAGGTAACAGCCAGCATCGGCGTCGGCCAGTACTCACAATCGATGGGATCCGAAGAATTGCTGGTGAAGCAGGCCGACCTGAACGTTTATCAAGCCAAAAAAGACGGCCGGA
Source organism: uncultured bacterium (assembly GCA_903930225.1). Lineage (GTDB taxonomy): Bacteria > Margulisbacteria > WOR-1 > XYC2-FULL-46-14 > WPAF01 > CAIYXV01. The sequence goes on from CAIYXV010000096.1 coordinate 43,024, forward strand.
ACAAAGTTGTATTCTAGATAAAATCGCGTGAAATCCCGTTCGCACCGCCACGATATCTCATTGTGGCTGCATTATGAAAACAATTACTCTGCCCGGACAAATAACGCCCGGTTCGCGGATCACCGTCGGAATGCCCCAGCGGCATTTTGTTGACAGCACGGCCTGCTTAAGCGAGCGTCTCTCCCACCTGCGATTCATCGAGTCCCAACTGGGAAACCATGACAACCACGCCAACCTTCAGCATGATATATTTAAAAAAGCCAATGATGTTTTCCGCCCGTTCGGAAAAATGGTTGATTTTAGCATTATCACACGCGGCGAACTGGTGATGACATTCGACGGTAATCAGGGGAAATCTCTGCGCGTGTCGAACTACACTCCCGAAAAATACCCACAGGAAGAGATCGTTCTGCGCGCCGGCAGGGAGGAACAGATCGTGCTGAAAAAGAATGGGACGGAAGAGCACCTGGCCTTTCCGCTTTTCCGGAACGATGAGGTCTGCGGCATGATGCTGCTTTCCAATCAGGCAACCGGGAAACCGTTCTCCGACGATGATCTGACCATCGCCCGTGAGTTCTCGCTCATCGCTTCGGAGGCCATGACCGAGCTTTTCGCCCGGCTGTCCCGGTCCTAAGCCCGGTTCACATCAATTTGTATTCGATCGAGTCTTTGAGCGCCAGCCAGGAGGCATCGATCACGTTGGTCGAAACCCCCACCGTCCCCCAATCCTTTTTATCATCTGAAGATTCAACGATTACCCGCACCCGCGCCGCCGTTCCCGCCTGCGAATCAAGCACCCTTACTTTATAATCGGTAAGCTTTACTTCTTTTATCTGCGGATAAATGCCTTCGAGCACCTTGCGCAGGGCACAATCAAGCGCGTTGATCGGGCCGTCCCCCCGCCCTTTCGATTCGTATTCCATCCCCTTGACCCTGATCTTTATCCAGGCGTCGACATCGAGCGCGTTGCCGCCCCTTTTCCGCGTTTCCACCTTGAACTCCTCAAGCTCGAAAGGCGGCTTCAATACCCCGAGCGTTCTTTTAACCAGCAGCTCAAAGCTGGCCTCCCCCTCCTCGAACTGATAGCCCTGATGCTCCATGTCCTTCAATATCTTTATCAGCTCTTTGGTCTCCGGCGAATCCTTTTTAAGGTCAACGCCATATTCCTTAGCCTTGTAGAGAAGATTGGAGATGCCGGAAAGTTCGGACACCGTGACGCGCCGTTCATTGCCGACCAGTTCGGGAATGATATGCTCATAAGTTTTGGGATGCTTGAGAACAGCGGAAACGTGGATGCCGCCCTTGTGGGAAAAGGCGGACCGGCCGACGAAGGGCTGATGGGCGGAGAGCGGAAGATTGGCGATCTCGGCAATGTGCCGCGAAAGTTCGGTCAGTCCTTTAAGTTTTGGATCGGCAATACAGTCAATATTCATCTTTAATTTAATTATCGGGATGATCGAGCATAGATTGGCGTTGCCGCAGCGCTCGCCGTAGCCGTTAATGGTGCCCTGCACATGGGTCGCGCCGCATTTTACTGCCATGGCGGAGACGGAAACCGCGGTCTCGGAGTCGTTATGCGCGTGGATGCCGACCGGCGCTTTTACATATTTAAAAACCTCGCCGAGGATATTCTGGACTTCAAAAGCAAGCGAGCCGCCGTTGGTATCGCAGAGGCAGAGGATATCGGCCCCCGCTTCCTCCGCCACTTTCAGGCATTTAAGCGCGTAGGTCGGATTGTCTTTGAAGCCGTCAAAAAAATGTTCGGCATCAAAGATTACTTCTTTGCCGTGCTTCTTTAAATGTAGGATCGTGTCTTTGATCATGGCTAGGTTCTCTTCGAGCGTGATGCCGAGCGCGTCGGTGACATGGTAGTCCCAGGTTTTGCCGAAGATGGAAACTGTCGGCGTATCGGCCGCGATCAGAGTGGCAATATTCTTGTCATCTTCCACTTTTACCCGGGCCCTGCGGGTCGAAGAAAAAGCGACCAGTTTCGCGTGTTTGAGTTTGATCTCTTTAGCTTTCTTGAAAAATTCGATATCTTTCGGGTTCGATCCCGGCCATCCCCCCTCGATATAATGGATCCCGAAATCATCGAGAAGCTTAACGATCTTTAGCTTGTCCTCGACGGTAAAAGAGATTCCCTCGGTCTGGGCGCCGTCGCGGAGCGTGGTGTCTAATAATTTTACCAACATATTAGGGAAATTATAACACAGGATCGGATATAACTTAAACCCCAAAAAAGCTCCTGCCGCGCTTGGTCTCAAAGGCGGACAAGCTAGGGGGATCTGAAATTGTTCTATAAATTAAACGAAAAATATTCATGAGTATTATAGCTGAGATCGCGGGCAGATTGCAGGGTAGATTCCTGCCGCAAAATTACGGTTATGCCGGCGCCATCAGGACCGGCAAGATCATGGTTGAAAACGGCCGGCTGGTAATTAAAACGCCCCAATTATCCCTTCACGCCCCCTTGCCCTTTTATACCTGCGATTCGGCTAGCAGCTTTGCCGCGCGCGAACTAACAAAGCGAGATATCCAGGCGGCTACGATTGAGCTTAATATCCCCATTAATCCGGTCGAAGAAAACGGCACGATCGGACATAAGGTTTGCCTGGCCAGCGAAGCGGGAGAAACTTATGTGATCGGGCTGGCCTCCCCCATTGATAAATTCCTGGGCCTTTTTCCTTATGCCCGCATGGCTCAATCATCCTGGTTGATGAATTATTTTAACGGCCAGGCCGGCAATCCTTTTCATCGCTCTCCGGGAGCAGAGATATTTGAACAGCCGTCCTGGAAACTAAGCGGCATTGCCCCGCTGGTCAGACCGCTTGCGGCAAAAAATTTAGCCGACGGCCGGTTAGCGGTCGCGGAATTGGGACTGGGCTCGATCTCCGGCTTATTTTATTTAGCGCTTATTACCAGGCTCATGCGCTTCGATGATCAGAGCAAAAGCGCAATAATCGAATGGAACGATAATCTTTACTTGAAACTGCCTGTCAATGACCTGCTCTGGATCAAAGATAAAATCAGCGGACTCAAAAAGCATCCGCTGGAGGTTATCGAAATGCTTGATAGACTGCAAATGGTCGATTTTGAAAGCAGGATACCCGACGCCTCGCTTCGCGATCAGGGCAGAGATTTTAAAAGTGAAGCATGGCAGATCGTGGTCGAATTCCTGAATAAATTGCCGGTCGCTGGTATTCAAGCCGGTTTAAAATAATTTATTTTTAAGAATCCTTCACCCAAAGGGTGAAAACAAAGTTTGATTTTTCCCATATTACCTGATAAAATCTTTCCAAATGGACCTTTTCTCAAAAGAACCCGATTACCGGTCGCTGACTTACGAAGAGGTCCGCGACCTTGCCTTAAAATGCGAAAAGTGCCCGCTTTCAAAGACCCGCAATAAAGTCGTGTTCGGCACCGGCCCGGTTCCTTGCGATCTGATGCTCATCGGCGAAGCTCCGGGCGCGGACGAGGACGAACAGGGAGAACCGTTCGTCGGGCGGGCGGGACAGCTCTTAACGCAGATACTCGCTTCAGTCGATATAAAACGCCCCGACGATATTTACATCGCCAACACTTTAAAATGTCGTCCGCCGGACAATCGCACCCCGCAGGCATCGGAGCAGGCCGCCTGCTGGCCGTATCTCGAGGCGCAGATCTTTTCATTCGTCAAACCGAAGATCATCATCCTGGCCGGTGCGCCGGCGATCAAGGCCGTGCTAAAGACCGATGAGCCGATCAGCAAACTGCGCGGCAAGTGGCAGAAACTGCCGGGAACCGATATCGCGGTAATGCCCGTCTTCCACCCCGCCTATCTTCTCCGCAACCCCAGTAAGGAAATTGGCAAACCAAAGTGGATCACCTGGCAGGACATGAAAGAGGTCAAGGGGGCGCTGGAGTATCACCGCAAATTACGCGAGCTGGTCAGGGAACCGGAAGATTGATCGGTTTCGACGAAAAATTAAATAAACTTAACGATCTCTTCGATCTTTTTGCGGTTCTTTGGCCTGGGAATAAGGCCGTCTTTTGGATAACCCAGGGTCAATAAAGCGATCACTTCTTCCCCTCTTGGGATATCAAGCAGTTTCTTGATCCTTTTTTCATCGAACCACCCCACCCAGCATGACCCCACCCCCAGCTCCCAGGCCGTCAGCACCATATGCTCCAGCGCAATGCCCAGGTCGACAAAATACCATTTTTTATTAATGATCGCCGAAGCCGAGCGGTGCAGCAGGTCGATCGGTCCGGCCGTGGCAACAATCACCACCGGGGCTTCTGCGATGAACGAATTTATGACCAGATGGGTGCCTAGGGGCATCTCACCTGATAGTTCTTTTATCTTTTGCTTGTCCCTGACCACGTAAAAATGCCAGGGCTGGGAATTGCTGGCGGAAGGCGCGAGCCGCGCCGCCTCAAGTATCAGGTCGAGTTTTTCTTGCTCCACTGGCCGTTCTTCGTAGTCGCGTACACTGAAGCGGTCTTGGATGATCTTTAGCACTTTTGATTCCATCGGGGTCAATGATACAATACAGGCTGAAAATGAGCAAAGTGTTTTTCACGGCCGACTTGAACGGCGCCAAAAAGCTTTTTGAAGCTTCCGGGCTTATCGGAACGATCATGCCGAATGATCCGGTCGCCTTAAAGATCCATTTCGGGGAGCCGGGCAATACCGCTTATCTTAAACCCGCGCAGGTAAAACCGGTCGCTGACCGCATAACGGAACTCGGCGGCAAGCCTTTTTTTACCGATTGCAATACCCTCTATCGCGGCCGACGGAGCAACACCAAAGAACACCTCGGCGTCGCCGTCGAACATGGCTTTACTAAGGATTTGGCCGGCGCGGACGCGATCATCCCGGAAGAAACCGATTTTGAAACGGTCGAAGTCAATCTGAAGCATTTCAAAAAGGTTTTCATCGGAGGGACCGCGGCCAGGGCCAGGAGCATGATCGTGCTGACGCACTTTAAAGGCCATGAGCTGACCGGTTTTGGCGGAGCGTTAAAGAACGTCGGTATGGGTCTGGGCACGAGGCAGGGAAAACTAAAAATGCATCAGGATTGTCTTCATTGTCCGGAGGCAAAAACGTGCAGAAAGAATCAGACGATCGATGCCTGCTGGATCGGTTCCCCCGCCCTTGTCCAGGAAAAGATAGTGGAATATGTTTATGGGGCGGTAAAAGGCAAAAAGGTCGGATATATAAGTTACATAACATCTGTAAGCCCCGCTTGTGACTGCTACGACCACGCCGACGAACCGATCGTTCCGGATATCGGGATCCTGGCCTCGGATGACCCGGTCGCAATCGATCAGGCCTGCGCTGATCTGGTAAATCAGACCGCCGGAAGAATAGCCGGGAAAGACAAATTCAGATCGCTCTACCCCAATGTTGATTGGAACATCCAGCTTAACTATGCTGAACAGATCGGGCTGGGGCAAAGAAAATATCAGCTTATTAGTATCTAGGATCGATTAAGTATCAACTAAGACAATTTCAAAATAGCAAATAAAGTATTTTCCCCTTTTCTTTGTATGACAAAGAAAAGGGGATGAAAAGAAATCATCTAGGGGCTGTGCCCCTAGAAACCCCTTGGACCTTCGTAAGCCCTCGCTGCTCCGCTTCCACAGCTATTAACCGTTAATAGAGATTTTTCCCATGAATGTAACTCGCTCCGCAGCTCTCCACCCCTCCCAATTATGTAACACCCCACGAAAGTCACATCAAACAATAATATCTAATGTCCGGCGATTTCTCTTACATTATTGAGGGGGAGGTCGGGGGATTGTGAGCCCTAATTAATCCCGGGGCGAACTGGGGAGGCGGGAGCGGTCGGGGGAAAGGGGAGCAAATAATAGAAATCGCCTAGATCTTTCTTTTTATCCCTTTTTCTTTGTATCATGACAAAAAAAAAGGGAAATAAACAAGCAAATCCCTCGTTAAAAATAGACTTGACAGTCATAGTATAATGAATCCATGATCCGCGATCTGCTTGAAAGCGAAATCTTTAAAAAAATGGAGCAGGAATATAAGTTCCTCTCCCACGCCCGGGAGCAAATGTACCGGCTCGAGTGCGACGATTTTGTAATATTGGACACGGAAACCACCGGGCTTGACCCGGTGAACTGCGAGATCATCGAGATCGCCGCGCTGAAAGTCCACAACCGCGAGATACACGATATCTTCAACCAGCTGATCAAACCGAAGCATCCGATACCGGAAGGAATAACCAGGATCACCGGGATCAGCAACGAGATGGTCGAAGAGGCGCCTTCCCTTTCTGAAGTGGCTTACAATTTCCTTAAATTCATTGAAGGTTCCACCCTGGTCATCCATAACGCCGAATTCGACATCTCTTTCATAAACCAGCATATTTTTATCCCTCGGAAAAAGGAGATCGGCAATCCGGTGATCTGCACCTTAAAGGTGTCGCGTCTTCTGCTCCCGCAGCTGCAGAGCCACAAGCTGGGCAGTCTGGCGCAGCATTTCGGCGTTCCGGCGAACAATAGCCACCGCGCGCTCGGAGACGTCGAGACCACCAACGAGATCTGGTCCCGGTTCGCGCCGATGCTGAGGGAAAAAGGGATCACCACGCGCGAGGATTTGCTAAAAGCGATTGGTTAAGATAAAATATCCTTCATGAACTTCATCGAGGATATCTGGACCAAAGCCAAACGCGCCGACAAGACCATCGTCCTCCCCGAAGGTGAAGATCAAAGAATAATCGACGCCGCCCGCATCATCGAACAGAGCAAGCTGGCAAAAGTGATCATTATCGGCGGCGCCTCCGGTCTCAACCCCAAGGGCCACCCCCGGCTTGAGGAATACGTCCAGAAATATTTTAAAAAGCGCGAAAGCAAGGGCATGACGCTCGACAAGGCCCGTGAGATCATAACCACTGATTTTCCGTTCTTTGGCGCGATGATGGTCGAATCGGGCGAAGCGGACGGCATGGTCACCGGCGCCGACCATCCCACCGCCCACACCATCCGCGCCGCCGTCCACTGCGTCGGAATGGCCCCCGGACAATCGCTGATCTCAAGTTTTTTCGCGATGATAACTCCCAAGCCGGAATTCGGCGAAGACGGACTGCTTTTTTACGCGGATTGCGGCGTGGTCCCCGACCCCAACCCCGAGGAGCTGGCAGAAATAGCGATCACCACCGCTAATTCCTTCACCAAACTGACCGGATCGGAGCCCAGGATCGCCCTGCTTTCTTTCTCTACCAAGGGATCGGCTTCGCATCCCGACGTTGATAAAGTGGTAAACGCGTATCAGATCGTGAAAACAAAAAGGAGCGACCTGCTGATCGATGGAGAACTGCAGGCAGACGCCGCCCTAATTCCCATGATCGGAAAAAAGAAGGCCCCCGGTTCTCCGGTTGCCGGACGGGCCAATATCCTTATTTTCCCCGACCTGGGAGCCGGGAACATCGCTTATAAATTGACGGAAAGGATCGGTGGAGCTACTGCTCTGGGCCCGATCCTTCAGGGCTGCGCCAAGCCGGTCAACGACCTTTCCAGAGGTTGTTCGGCGGAGGACATCGTCAATGTAACGGCGATCACCGCGGTCCAATGCCAGTAGCCTCTTTCGGTTATCCGAAACCCTCACCCAACTCTTTTCAAATATGAAGAGTTAAAGTTATCCGCCCTCTCCCAGGGGGAGAGAGCGTGGATTCTTTAAGTAAATTAACCAGTTCCTCTCCCTCTGGGAGAGGATGGAAAGTTCGAGATGACTTGCTTGTATCATCACAGGTGAGGGTGTTTAATAAAAACTCACTTTTCCCGCAACAAGTTATAAAAATATGATAGAATTAATTAAAAGGGGGGCTACGATGACAAGAACGATAAGGATATTCGATACCACACTCCGTGACGGCGAACAATCTCCCGGCGCTGCTTTGAACGCCGAGGA
>CAIYXV010000097.1 GCA_903930225.1 uncultured bacterium
GAAATTGGGCCCCTGAAGCATTCCATCCCTTGAAATGTCGGTATAAATGAACCTTTGGACCCCCAGGTTGACCGCTTCCTGCGCGAGCACAAAGACGTTCTTCGACGAAACATTGGTCCAGCCGTTCGCTACCACCTTGTCGTCCTTGGCATCGACCGCCACCGCGATCTTTTCCTCGAACTTTTCGCAAACCTGGGAGAGAAGATTGTGGTTGAATATGGCGGAAGTCCCCAACACTACCCGGTCGGCCCCGATCCTGATCATTTCCTCGATCAGGTCGATCCGGCGCAGACCACCGCCGATCTGGACCGGAACTTTAACGGTGCGGACCAGGTTCTTGATTATTTCTGTGTTCTCGGGAGTGCCGGTGCGGGCGCCGTTCAGATCGACCACATGGATGCGGGAGGCGCCTTTGCTTTCCCAAAGTTTGGCGGCCTCGAGCGGATCTTCAAAATAAATGGTCTTTTCGGTGAACTTGCCCTGTTTCAGCCGAACGCATTTACCATCTAATATATCTATTGCCGGTATTACTTCAAACATAGTTTTCGTTTCCTTATCCAACCCACGAATGAATTCGTGGGATTAATCCCCACATTTCAATGTGGGGTTCTCCCCGCCAGTAAACCAAAATTCCTTAATATTTTTAACCCGATCTCGCCGCTTTTTTCGGGGTGGAACTGCACGCCGAACAAGTTATCCTTGCTTACGGAAGAAGCAAAAGGGATCACGTAATCGGTCCGGGTCGAAACTATCATCCCATCCTCGGGGACGGGATAATAGGAATGAGCAAAGTATACCATAGAACCCTCTGCGATGTCATCAAACAATGGGGAGGGGTGGGCGATCAGGAGCCGGTTCCATCCCATATGGGGAACGCTGTAATCGAAAAAGGGCGTGTTTACGAAGTTGAATTTTTTTACCGTTCCCTTGAGGAGCCCGAAACCCTGGAGCTTTCCTTCTTCCGACGATTCAAAGAACATCTGATAACCGAGGCAGATCCCGAGAAATGGCTTTTTAAGCGCGATCGTTTCCACGATGACCGATTCCAGGTTGGAATTGCGCAGTTCCGTAACGGCCGCGTCGAAAGAACCGACACCCGGGAGCACGATGCCTTTGCTGGTCCGGATCGCGGTCTTGTCTTTGGTAAGGATGGCATCGAATCCCAGTTTTTCAAACGCCTTCTGGACGCTCCTTAAGTTGCCGGCGCCGTAATCGATTATTGCTATAGACACAGCGCTATTGCTCCCAGCAATCCGGCTCTCGCCCCCAGTTTCGAGCGGACGATCCTGACCGATCGTTTGGGCAGGGCGAGCGCGTGCAGATTGAATTCCCGGCGAGCCGGCTTAAGCAGGAGTTCTCCCATGTTCGAAAGCCCTCCGCCGACAATGACCAGTTCCGGATTTAATATGTTGACCAGGTTGGCGATCCCGATGCCCAGATATTTGGCGGTCTCTTCCACAACCTTTAACGCTTTTTTATCTCCTTGCTGGGCGCGGATATGGATCGCCATGGCGTCTTCGCCGGAGCGGGTTTTGATCGAAGTGCCGGAGGCCATTGCCTCAAAATCGCCTTTGTTGCCGCAGCCGCATTTAAAGCCGCTCGGATCGATTATCATGTGCCCAAACTCTCCGGCGGAACCGCTGACGCCGCGATAAAGCTTGCGGTCAATGATTATGCCGCCGCCGATCCCGGTCGAGACGGTGATATATATGAAATCCCTGGCATTTATCCCGGCGCCGAATAAAGCCTCGCCCAGCGCGGCACAGTTCGCGTCATTATCGATGAAAATAGGCGCACGGATGAATTTTGATATTTCAGCCTTAAGGTTGACCTTTTTCCATCCCGGAAGGTTGGGGGGATCCATCACCATGCCGGTGTTGAAATCGATCGGCCCCGGAACGCCGATGCCGATCTTTTCGATCTTTGCTTTCATCGAACGGGAAAGGCATTCAACCGCCTTGACGATATTGTGAATGACCTGTTTTTTGCCTTTGCGGGCTTCGGTGGGGACGATGATCTCCGATAATATGCAGCCGCACTCGTCAGCCGCGGCGGCCGCGATCTTAGTTCCGCCCAGATCAATGCCGATGATGATCTTTTTCATGAGGCAATTATAACATAAATTTAATAAATCCGAATTTACTAAATCCGAATTCCGAACTTGGTTTCGCCTTTGGCGATAGATCATATTATAAAAGTAAATACATTGTTCGGATTTTAAAGATTCGGATTTCGGATTTTATTTTATGGCCGCTTCATATCCGCATCCCGGCAGGAACTTAGGTTCTTCAAAGTAGTCGACCAAAGGATAATTGCGGCAGACGCTGGGCCGCCAGAAGTAATTGCCGCATTTGCCGGACGGGATTGTGTGCTTGCAGGTAAAGACCAGATAACCATTCTCATGGTCGATCCGGATAAGGATAAAATCAAATAGCCAGGAAATCCAACGAACGGCGATACTGGTGAACAACGCGCTGCTGGTCTGCGCCGGGGTCATCTTCAATAGGATCTCTTTGCAGCATTGCCCGCACATTTTACAATTGCCGGTCCGGGTAAAACGGGTAGGGAACAATCTTTTTAGCGATCCGGTGATCAGATTGTCCAGCAGGACGAAGGACATGATGAAACGCTTCATTATAATATAAGTTTAACTGATTGATAACAAAAAAGGAAGATACTCACGAATTAATTCGTGGGTATCTTTGCGGTATTACGGTTGGCACTCAAACCATACGACTGCTAAAACTATTGACAACCCAAAACGCTTCTTGTTATAATTAGCACTCATAGCGCATGAGTGCTAAATGAAAGCAGGAGGTGAAAGTATGGCAAAAGCAAAGTTGACTCCGCTGGGAGACCGAGTGGTCGTAAAACCGGAGCCCGGTGAGGAAAAGACCCGTTCCGGGATCGTGCTCCCTGATTCGGCTAAGGAAAAGTCGCAGGAAGGGACCGTGGTAGCAGTAGGTTTCGGCAGGTTCCTGGAAAACGGCCAAAAAGTTCCGATCGAAGTAAAAGTGGGTGACAAGGTCATCTACAGCAAGTACGGCGGGACCGAGGTTAAGATCGAGGATGAGGAATATATCATCCTTCAGGAAAGGGATATTCTCGCGGTAAAAGGATAATTTAACAGGAGGTGAATCTGATGTCAGCAAAAGAATTAAGGTTCGGCGACGACGCCTGGAGAGCAATTGAAAAAGGGGTAGCCAAGGTCGCCAACGCCGTAAAGATAACTCTGGGACCGAGAGGCCGGAACGTGGTCCTGGAGAAAAAATGGGGATCGCCCACCATCACCAACGACGGGGTGACGATCGCGAAGGAGATAGATCTCGAAGATCCGTTCGAGAACATGGGGGCGCAGCTTTTAAAAGAAGTCGCTTCCAAGACCAATGATGTCGCGGGGGACGGGACAACCACTGCCACCGTGCTTGGTCAGATCATATTCAAGGAAGGGCTGAAGAGCGTCGTTTCGGGGATCAACCCGATGGCGCTTAAGAGAGGCATCCAGAAAGCGGTCGATTTTGCCGTGTCTGAGATGAAAAAACTGAGCAAGCCGGTCGAAACCAAAGAAGCGATCGCCCAGGTCGCCTGCATCTCGGCCAACAATGATTCCGAGATCGGCAACCTCATTGCCGACGCGATGGAAAAAGTCGGTAAGGACGGGGTCATAACCGTTGAGGAATCAAAAGGGATCGAAACCACGCTGGATGTGGTCGAGGGGATGCAGTTCGACAAAGGCTACGCTTCCCCCTACATGGTCACCGACCGTGAGAGGATGGAATCGGTGCTTGAGGACTGCCTGATGCTTATTACCGACAAAAAGATCTCCGCGGTGAAAGACCTGCTCCCGGCACTTGAAAAATCAGTGCAGATGAGCAAGCCTCTGTTCATTATCGCCGACGAGATCGAGGGTGAAGCGCTGGCCACGATCGTGGTCAACAAGCTCCGCGGCACCATCAATTGTGTGGCGGTAAAGGCTCCGGGATTCGGCGACAGAAGGAAAGCGATGCTCGAGGATATCGCCATTATCGCCGGCGGCGAAGTGATAACCGAGGACAAAGGGCTAACGCTTGAGAACATTCAGGACAACTGGTTCGGCAAGGCCAAAAAGGTGGTCGTGCGCAAAGAAGACACTACCATCATTGAAGGCGCCGGGTCCGCCAAGTCGGTAAAGGATAGGATCTCGCAGATAAAGAAAGAGATCGATCTGTCCGATTCGTCCTACGACAAGGAGAAGCTCCAGGAAAGGCTGGCCAAGCTTTCGGGCGGCGTTGCCGTCATTAAAGCGGGCGCAGCGACTGAGACCGAGCTTAAGGAAAAGAAGCACCGCATTGAGGACGCTCTTTCGGCCACCCGCGCGGCGGTCGAAGAGGGGATCATTGCCGGAGGCGGATCGACCCTTGTTCATATTATACCCAATATCGAGGACTTTGAGAAAAAGTTAGTGGGTGAAGAAAAGATCGGCGTGAGCATTGTCCGCCGGGCGCTTGAGGAGCCGTTAAAGCAGATCGCGGCGAACGCGGGCTGGGAAGGCTCCGTGGTCGTTGATTCTGTGAAAAAGAGCAAGTCAGGCGAAGGGTTCGACGCCCAGAAGTTTGAATATGTCGACATGTTCAAAGCCGGGATCGTCGATCCGCTGAAAGTCACCCGCTCCGCGCTGCAGAACGCGGCCTCGATCGCTTCCATGCTGCTCACTACCGAAGTGCTGGTGGCAGAGAAGCCGGAAAAAGAGAAAGCGGCCATGCCGCAGATGCCGGGCGGCGGTGGAATGGGCGGATACGGGGACATGATGTAGTTTCGGTTCGATAGTTAGTTAAAAGGGGCCGGAGAGATCCGGCCTCTTTTCTTTTAAATCCGAAATCCGAATCTTTAAAATCCGAACAATGTATTTTTTATAATATAATTCGCTGAGCGGAGCAAAGCGATCCCATGTTAGGATTTCGGATTTAGGAAATTCGGATTTAAAGAAGCAGTTCCTTCGGGAATACATTCCCCTGATTTAAAATGCAGGCCGGGTCAAAGTATTTCTTAACCCGGACCATTTCCGCGATCCCTTGATCGCCGTACATCTCTTTTAAGTAATCATGCTTGATCTTGCCAATGCCATGCTCGGCGGAACAGGTGCCGCCCAGCGATACCGCTTTTTTTACGAATCTCATTATCGTTTCTTTAGCCAGCGGAATGTCGGCTTGCGTTCTTGGCACCAGATTGACATGCAGATGCTGCTGTCCGATATGCCCGAACTTTACCCAGAAGATCCGGCCGCTAATCGGTTCAAGCTCTGAATTGTAATAATCAAACATTTCCCTGAAACTGTTTTCAGGGACAGCGATATCGGACGCGAACTTAACGGTGTTGTGCTTTTTGAATTCCTCATTGATGCTCTCAGGCATGGCGTGGCGGAATTTGCGAAGCTCCTCTTTCTGCTTGTTATTCATGCCTATCCAGGCGTCTTCAAGCTTCACTTTGTGTTTTTTTAATATCTGGGCCCAGAAATCTAGATAAGTTGATCCATTATCTTTATTTATTTCTGTTTCCAGGTAGACCGCGGCGCCGGCGCTGCTCGGGATCTGTTTATATAAAGGGCGCAACAGCTCGAGCGAGTTATGGTCGAAATATTCAAGCGTCAGCGCCTCATGCTTTTTTACTTCAAATGCAAAATCGACCGCTTCGTTTTCGGTCGGGAAAAAGGCAATAATATCGAAAGTGTCATGAAATCGCGAGATCAGGCCGACTTCGATCTCGGTAACGATCCCCAGCGTGCCTTCCGAACCGATGAACAGGTCTATCAGGTCCATTCCCGGTTTGCTGTAGTAACCCGCCGCGTTCTTCACGGCAGGCATTTGGTAATGGGTTAAGAGAGAGGGGTAACTAGCGCTTAGTGGTCCAGGCCTTTTGATATCAAGTATTTCGCCGGTTGTTAATATAACTTTCAGCCGCTTAACCCAGTCCCTTGTGGCTCCAAACCTGAAACTTCTTGATCCGGAGGCGTTGGTCGCGACGGTGCCGCCCAGAAAGGCGGTGGTCTCAGTGGGGTCGGGGGGATAGAGCAGACCGGATTTTTTCAATTCCTTATCCAAAACTTCGAGTGAGACCGCCGGTTGGACGACTGCAATCCTGTTCCGATCGTCTATTTCAATGATCCGGTTCAATTTCTCCGTTCCTATTAGCCAGCCGCCAAAAGGGATACAGCCCCCCGTGGCGCCGGTCGTTCCGGCTGATATGGTAAGTGGAAGTCGGTTTGAAGAGCCTTCCTTTGCGATATCCTGGATATCTTTATCGTTCTCGGGAAGAAAAAGGCCGTCCGCGTGCCCGCCTTGGAGGTTCGAAGAGTCCTCAAAGTAAGACTGGAGGACAGATGGATCGGTCTTTTTAAGCATGGATAATTATAGCATGACCTCATGACTGCATGACCTCACGACCGCATGACTTTTCGATTCTTGAGGTCTTGAAGTCAGGATGTCTTGTGGTCCAGATATCAGTTTCCATAACAATTTTTAAAACCTTTCTTGCCTAAGGTCTTGTGCAGTGGTATAATATATACATAAAAGAAATACCCTTTCGGAAACAGGGGCGCAGAATATGCGCTTTTTGTTTTTTATGGAGGATTCATGAAAAAGACGCCAAATTTTAAGGCTATGTTCGAGGAGATCGAGAGGGAACGGGGGATCAAGGAAGAAGACCTGATCGCTGCCCTTAAGGATGCTCTTTTGACCGCGGCCAAAAAACGGGTCGAGAACTCAGATAATTTGGAGGTTGAGATCGCCGCGGACGGAAGCGCCCGGATTTTCGACAAGGAAAGCGGCAAGGAAGTTACCCCTTCTGATTTCGGCCGGATTGCCGCCCAAACCGCCAAGCAGGTCATTGTACAACGCTTGCGCGAGGCGGAAAAAGAGGTTTCTTACGCCGAGTTCCTCGATAAGGTGGGCCAAATAGTGATTGGCACGGTGCAGAGGCAGGAGTATTCCGGATACCTGGTCAACATGGGCAAGATCGAGACCTTTCTGGCCAATCAGGATGTGATCCCGGGCGAGATGTTCCGGCCGAAGGAAAAGATCAAGGTCCTGGTAGCTGAAGTAAAAAAGACGTCAAAGGGCCCGATGGTCGTGATCTCGAGGACCCATCCCGATTTTATAAGGAAGCTTTTTGAAATGGAGATCCCCGAATTCAGCCAGGGGATACTTGAGATAAAGGCGATCGCCCGGGAGGCGGGGCGGCGGACGAAAGTGGCCGTTATCTCCAACGATCCAGATGTCGGCGCGGTGGGTACCTGCATTGGGCCGATGGGCTCGCGCATCCAGACCATTACCCGGGAAGTCAAGAGCGAAAGGATCGATGTGATCGAATGGTCGGAAAAGCCGGATGTTTTCATCGCCAACGCGCTGGCCCCGGCAAAGTCGGTCAAGGTGAGGCTGAAACCGGGAGAATCGGTCTGCCAGGTCATAATCCCGGAAAAAGAGCTGTCGCTCGCGATCGGGAAGGACGGACAGAACGTCCGTCTGGCCGCAAAGCTTACCGGATATAAGATCGACATACTGTCCGAGGAAAAGATCGCCGAAGAGAAAGCGGCGCGCGCTTCCGAAGAAGCCGAAAAGAAAGGAACCGAAAAATAATTGGCAGCTAAAAAAATAAAAGTCAGCGACCTGGCAAAAGAGCTGGGAAAAACCTCAAAGGACCTGATTAAGGTCCTGGCGGATCTTGGGATAGCGGCCAAGTCCGCGGTTTCCTCAATCGATGAAGAATCGGCAAAGATGGTCAGAGACCTGCTTGCGCCCAAGAAGGAGCCCCCACCGCCCCCCAAGAAAGAACCATCCCTGCCGGTCGCCGTAAAAAGTGAGCCGGCCGTACCGGTTGTAATAGAGCCCCCCGCGCCGCCGGTTGCGGAAGCTCTTAAAATGAAAAAGATCAGCATCAATCAGGATGGCATTGTTTTAAAGGACCTTTCCGATAAGCTGGGGGCCAAGGTTTCGGATTTGATCAAGGCGTTGATGAAAAAAGGGATAATGGCCACCATCAATCAGAAGATCTCCTTCGATATCGCCAGGGATCTTTCTTCCCCGTTCGGTTTTGAGATCGAGGCGATCGAAGTGGCTCCGGCGGCGCAGAAGCATGCGATCTTCTCGCTGGAAGTGGAAGATAAGTCAAAGCTTAAGTTAAGGCCTCCGGTGGTAACGGTAATGGGGCATGTGGACCACGGGAAGACCAAACTGCTTGATGCCATACGCTCAACCAAGGTCGCGGAATCGGAAGCGGGCGGGATCACGCAGCACATTGGCGCTTATCAGGTGAATATTAAAGGGAAGAAGATTACTTTCCTCGATACTCCCGGTCATGAGGCGTTCACCGCCTTGAGGGCGAGGGGAGCGAAGGTGACCGATATTGCGGTGCTGGTGGTGGCGGCGGATGACGGCGTCATGCCGCAAACGATAGAAGCGGCCGATCACGCCAAGGCGGCCGGAGTTCCGATCATTGTCGCGATCAACAAAGTAGATAAACCGGAAGCCAATATCGACCGGGTAAAGCAGCAGCTTTCGTCCGAACTTGGCCTCCAGCCGGAAGACTGGGGCGGGCAAACCGTGACGGTCCCGATCTCGGCGAAGCAAAAAATGGGGATAGACGAACTGCTGGATATGATCCTGCTGGTGGCGGAAATGGCTGAATTAAAAGCCGACCCGAACACGAAAGCGATCGGCGTGGTGGTCGAGTCCCGGCTAGACAAGGGGCAGGGGCCGGTGGCGACTGTCCTTATTAAGAACGGCACCCTTAAGGTCGGTGACTGTTATGTCATTGGCGGTACACACGGCAAGGTCCGTGCCTTGATATCGGATAAGGGGGAGCGGATGCAAAAGGCCGGTCCATCAACGCCGGTACTGGTGATTGGGACGTCGGAAGTTCCCAAACCAGGCGATCTTCTTCAAGTTGTAGATTCGGAGCCGGAAGCCAGGCAATTGGCCGAACAGCTCAAAGACGCGCGCGTTAAACTGGGACAGCGCGCGGCCCAGACGCTTGAGGATTTTTCGCAGGATATTGAGAAGGGCGAACATCTGGATCTCAAGCTGATAATCAAGTCCGACGTCCAGGGATCGCTGGAAGCGCTGATGAAATCATTGGGCGAGCTCGAGGTGTCGGGCAAGCATGTCGAGATCATCCATCACGGGGTGGGCAACATCAATGAGTCGGACGTTTTGCTGGCCGAGGCGAGCAACGTGATCATCGTGGGCTTTAGTGTTGACGTGGAGCCAAGAGCCAAGGAGCTGGCGGACAAAGAAGGCATCGAACTGCGATTATACAACATTATCTATAAAATGCTTGATGATATTAAACTGGCGCTGGCTGGTTCGCTTAAAGTCGAATACGAAGAAGTAGTGATCGGAAAAGCCGAGGTCAGGGCCACATTTAGATTTTCGAAGGTCGGGATGATCGCCGGCTGTTTCGTGAATTCCGGCAAGCTGGTAAGAGGCGCCGGGTTGAGGATATTTCGGGGAACGGAAAAGATCTATGACGGAAAGCTCGAATCGCTGAAAAGGATAAAAGAGGACGTCAAGGAAGTGGCCGAAGGCTACGAATGCGGCGTGGCGATCATGGGTTACGAGGACTTCAAGGTGGGCGATGCGCTTGAGTGTTTCGAAAAAAGAGAGAAAGCGAGATAAGGGATGACCAGGCCGGAGCGCGTGGCGGAACTGATAAAAGAAGAGATAAGCCGGATCGTAAGGGAGAGGGTTTCCGATCCCCGGATCGGCTTCATGTCCGTTACCAACGTTGATGTTTCGCCGGATTTAAAAAACGCGAAGATCTTCGTCAGCGTCTTGGGGGACAAGCAGGAAAGGGAGAAGACCTTTGAAGGCTTGCGGAGCGCGACCTCCTTTATCCGCGGACAGCTGGGCCGCGTGCTCGAGCTGCGGTGCGTTCCGGAGATCAGCTTCGTCCACGACAAATCGATCGAACGCGGGAGCCGGGTATTGGCGATCATGAACAAGCTGACCCGCGAGGCGGAAGAAGGCCGGAAGCTGGTAAGACAGAAGAAAGAAACGGCCAGAACTGGAAAAAGTGCCAAACGAAATTGATCAGATAAAGGATTTGATCCTTGCCTCGAAGAAGATCATCATTGCCTCGCACGTCGATCCGGACGGCGACTCACTCGGCAGTATGATCGCCCTTTGCCTCATCCTCAAGAAACTGGGCCTGGACGCGGTGATGTACTCGATAGACGGCGTGCCTAATTCATATAAATTCCTTCCTTATGCAAGCGAGATCGTCAGTGAAGTTCCCCGAGAAGAGTTCGATCTTTTAATTACGGTCGATTCATCGGACATCTCCCGGATCGGTAAAAAGAAGATCAAAGCGAAGAAAATAATCAACATCGACCACCATCCCGACAATACCAATTTTGGCGATATTAATTATGTAAAAATGATCTCATCGGTCGCCGAGCAGATCTATCACCTGATAGAGAACTTTAAGGTTGTGATCGACCGCGAGATCGCCACCGCGCTTTATATTTCGATCATAACCGATACCGGTAACTTCCGATATTCGAACACGCTCCCTTCCACTTTTGAGATCGCAAAAGAGCTGGTGCTGGCCGGGGCCAGCCCGTCCGATTCGGCTGTGGCGGTATATGAGAACAAACGGATGGAGGCGTTAAAGATCCTTGCCTACGCCCTGATGAACGCGGAATCGGTAAAGCAGGGGAAGGTCGTGTATTCGGTGATCACGCACCAGATGATGATGGATACCAAGGCGCGCGGCGAGGACCTGGTCGGCATAATCGACCATATCCGTTCGGTGAAAACCGCGGAGGTGGCGATCCTTTTCCGTGAAGAGGAAAGGGATAGATTTAAGATCAATTTCAGGAGCAAGGGGAAAGTGAACGTTTCGAACATCGCCCGGGCGCTGGGGGGCGGCGGCCATGTTCAGGCTTCCGGCTGCCAGGTAGAGGGCGATCTGGAAGAAGTAAAGAACAAAGTGCTGGACCTGGTGCTTCGCGAATTTAAATGAACGGCATCATCATCGTAAATAAGCCCGCCGGCTGGACCTCGTTCGATGTCTGCAACAAGATCAGAAGCCTTACCGGAATAAAAAAAGTGGGCCATTCGGGCACCCTTGATCCCATGGCGACGGGAGTGCTTCCGGTTTTTTTGGGCGCCGCCACCAAATCGGTGGATCGTTTTCTTAAGGGCGATAAAGGCTATGCGGCAGAGATGACGCTTGGAATAACAACGGATACGCTGGACGCGACCGGCAAGCCGGTTACAATAAATGATAAATTTCAAATGGCGGATGAGCGTCAAATAAAAGAGCTCTTCCGGAAATATACCGGAAAGATCATGCAAAAACCCCCGATGTTTTCGGCCAAGAAGGTGAATGGGCAGCGGCTTTACAAGCTGGCGAGAAAGGGCGAAGTGGTGGAACGGGAGGACAGGGAGATAACGATATACAAGCTTGAGCTTTTGGGAGTTGAAGGGAACCGGATCAGGTTCGAAGTCCTTTGCTCAAAGGGCACTTATGTCAGGGTGCTGGCGGCGGATATAGGTGACGATTTGGGATGCGGAGCGCATCTGTCGGCCCTTGAGCGGATCTACAGCCAGCCGTTCCATATTTCACAGGCGCTGACCATGGACGCGATCACTGATCTGGCCAAGATCGGGAAGCTCGAGACCGTTATCTTTTCCCCCGACGATCTTATCGGCAAATGAGAACCGTTACCTCAAATGAAATGGCGGAACTTGACCGCCACGCGATTTGTGACCTCAAAATACCTTCTTTAACTCTTATGGAGAACGCGGGGCGAGCGGTTGCGGAAGAGGCGGCAAAAATGTCCTCCGGCCCGGAGATCCTTGTGGTCTGCGGGAAAGGGAATAATGGCGGCGACGGGTTTGTGGCGGCCCGGCATCTTTGGGACTTAGGTTTTAAGGTGACGATTATTCTTATCGGGCTTAGAGACGAGGTCAAGGCCGATCCCCAAACCAACCTCCAAAGATTAAACCTCCCCGTTATTGAAGCTCCCGATTATGAAAGCTTTATCCGCAACCTCAAGGTGCTGAAAGGTGCCGATCTTATCATTGACGCGATCTTCGGCATCGGGCTGGATCGTGAGCTCGGATCACCCTATAAGGCAATCGTCACCCTGATCAATGAATTGAACGTTCCCATCCTGGCGGTGGATGTCCCGTCGGGACTGGACGCGACGACCGGAAAGATAAAGGGATCCGCGATAAAGGCGGCTAAAACCGTGACCTTTGCGGCGGCCAAGACCGGGTTCTATAAGGCCGATGGGCCGGGGTGTGTTGGGCAAGTGGTGGTGGTGGACATAGGTATACCGGTTTAAATATCTTTATTCTTCCCGCGAAATAACTTCAATGCTTTCCCGATAAATATTCATGCTGAACATTACGGGATCAAGAATATATCGGGCGGGAGCGCTGTTGTCCGCCCTGTCCGTTTTACCGAATGCCGCGTGCGGCGGGCAAAGACCGTCCGTAAATATTATTGCTCCCTCTGATACCCCGGGGAACGAAGCCGCAAAGGTCGGCAGGATAATAGCTGAATTGAATGAGCTTATCCCGCAAAAGCCGCTGCGAGGCCTTGAAGCCGTCAATCTTTCCTGTGAAGCCCCTTCGTATACGCCGGACCACAGGATAAAATATAGCCTGCCTTACGGCCTCGATTCGGTAGTGCATGAAATGGGACACGCGATCTATGACGCTCTTTTGAGCGAAAAAAGTGATGAATTTTCATTCAAAGTAAAAGATGAACTGTGGAAGGACCTATATTTTCTATCGTTGGGCTTTGGGAATTACGAAATAGTGAAAGATTCAAATTATATCGATAAGATAAACTGCGGGGGGGTCGATCTGACGGAGAGGGCCGGTCATCCGTGGGAAAACCCGAGTGAATTGTTCGCCAGCTCGTTAATGGTCTACCGCATGCACGCCGACCGTTTTATCGCAAAAATAATCGATCCGGCGGTCAGCCGGGAAACCAGGGAATTCGGGAAGTTGATATTTTTATATATGAGGGACAGGATCTTTAAAGGAAAAGTATTTTCGAATGATGATCCATTCAAGCGAGAGACACTCAATAATTACGGGCCGGGGCTGGTGGAAAATAATGGGTTCGCCGCTCTGGTCGAGGCGATAGGGGAAAAGGGCCCGGTCCAGAGCGCTTTGGCATCAAGGTCCAATCAGCTCAAAGTAAACGCGATAATATCCGTTTTTTCCTCTAGGGTCAGGGACAGGCGCTTTCTTGACGCAATAAACGGCATATTGAACCAGGAGGATGATCTGGCCAAGTCGTTGGCCTACGATCTGATCGGACATTCTGCAAGTTCCGTTCATCCAATGCCGTATGAATTTGCGATAACAATACTAGTTAAAGCCTTGAACGATGAGAAAGATGCCGTCAAATTGCACGCGGCCAGGGCGGTTGAGGCCCTTGGGTTAAAGGATAAAAGGCTGGTGGAACCGTTCAGGAAAACATTGAGCGATCCGGACTTGGCGCTCGAATCCATTGCGATCAAATATTTATCTGAAAACGGGGATCAAAAAGATATACCCGCGCTTGAAGAATTGCCCAAATATCCCGTTCATATCGGTAATGAGGCCAGAAAGGCCATAGAGAAAATAAAAGAAAGAGAAAAGAACCAATAGCTTGAGGATAGCGGTCAGTTCGTATAGAATATACCCATGGACAAGGCCACCGCGGGAAAAAAGATCGAAAAACTAAGAAAAGAAATCCGCCATCATGATTATTTATACTATGTGTTAGATAAACCGTCCATATCCGATCAGGAATACGACAAGCTTTTTAACGAACTTAATCGATTGGAAAAACAATTCCCAGAATTGATCACTTCAGATTCTCCAACCCAGAGGGTGGGAGGGGAGCCGCTCAAAGAATTTAAAACGGTCATCCATAAAAACCCCCTGCTTTCATTGGATAAAGTCACCAGTGAAGAAGAACTCAGGGAATTTGATAAAAGGGTCAGGGAAGGATTGAATAAGGACAATGTTTTCTACTTTGTTGAGGTCAAATTCGACGGTTTGGCTATGGCACTAAATTATAAGAGCGGAACTCTGGAGAAGGGGTCGACACGAGGCGACGGGGTGAGAGGGGAGGATGTGACTCAGAATGTGAGGACCTTAAAGACCATTCCGTTAAAGCTTAACGAGACGGTTGACATCGAAGTAAGAGGTGAAGTGATTCTCCCGTATGAGGAATTCATAAAATTGAACGAGGAGAGGATCGAAAATGACGAGCCGAAATTTGCAAATCCTCGCAATGCGGCGGCGGGATCGATAAGACAGCTTGACCCGAAAGTAACCGTTAAAAGACCGCTGGAATTCTATGCTTATTACGGGACACCGCAGAAAGGGATTAAAACCCAGCATGACCTGATTAAGTATCTGAATGAAATAGGTTTTAAAGTTTATCTCCCGCTTATGTATCTTAAAGGGATAGATGAAGTAATTAAATATGTAAATGGATTGGAATTAAAAAGAGAAAAGCTGCCTTATGAGATTGATGGCGTGGTTATTAAAGTTGATGATCTGGCCGACCAGGAAAAGCTCGGCTTTACCTCACGTGCGCCGCGCTGGGCGGTAGCTTTCAAATATCCTCCCATGCAGGCGGAGACAGTTGTCGAGGATATCAAGGTGCAGGTGGGCCGCACCGGCGCGATCACTCCGGTCGCTTACCTCAAACCGGTCCACCTGGCGGGAGTGGTGGTAAAAAGAGCGACCCTCCATAACGAGGATGAGATAAAGCGCAAAGGGATCGAGATCGGGGACCAGGTGATCGTACAACGGGCGGGGGAAGTGATCCCGGAAGTTGTTAAGGTTTTAAAACACACTTCTCATTCAAAGCCGTTTAAAATGCCCAAGACTTGCCCGGTCTGCGGCAGCGAACTCTATCGGGCTAAAGGCGAAGCGGCCACCCGCTGTATAAATGTTTCCTGTCCGGCGCAGGTGATGGAAAGGATCAGGCATTTCGCGACGCGGGAAGCGATGGACATGGAGCATGTCGGTCCCGCGCTGATAATTCAGCTGGTCGAAGCAAAGCTGGTAGGTGACGCGGCCGATCTTTATTCCCTAAAAAAACAGGATATCCTGAAGCTTGAAAGATTCGCCGAAAGATCGGCGCAAAAGGTGATCGACTCCATTCAATCGGCCAAGGACCGTCCGCTTGACCGTCTAATATACGCGCTGGGGATAAGGATGGTCGGACGGCATGTGGCATCGCTGATCGCGGAGAATTTTTCTTCGGTCGACGATCTCTTTGATATCGATCCGGAAAAACTGCAGAAGATCCCGGGGATCGGGCCGCGGGTGGCGGAGTCGATGGCGCGCTTCTTTTCGGAAAAAGAGAACCGGCATTTTATCGAAAAGCTTCGTCGGGCCGGAGTGACGCTTAAATCAAAGGAAAGCAAAGGGTCCAAACCCCTGTTCGGTAAAACCTTTGTTTTTACCGGCGGACTTGCTACAATGACCAGGCCTGATGGAGAAGAACTGGTCCGTTCGCTTGGCGGGCATCCGTCGTCGTCCGTTTCCAAGCAAACCGATTACGTGGTGGCGGGGACCGATCCCGGAAGCAAATACGATAAGGCAAAAAAGCTTGGCGTCAAGATCCTGACTGAAGAGGAATTCAAAAAGCTGGTAAAAAAATAGAAAGGGGAGATTGGAATGGCGAAAAGAAAGGTAAAAGGTAAAAAGGTAAAGGGTAAAAGGTCAAAAGCGAAGAAAGTTGTCAGGAAGATCGCAAAGAAGGCAGCCCGGAAGACGAGAAAGCCAGCCTTAAAGGCGAAAAAAGGCAAAGCCGCTAAAAAGACCGCCGTCAAAAAAGAAAAAGCCCTGGGATATATTACCCATTATTTTGACAAGATCTCGGTGGCGGCGATAAAGCTTTCCGCTCCGCTCAACGTCGGAGACTGGATCAATATCAAGGGCCATACCACTGATTTCAAACAGAGGATCGATTCGATCCAGATCAATCATCAAAACGTTTTGAAGGCAAAAAAAGGTGATGAGATCGGAATAAAAGTTAAAGATTATGTGAGAGATGGGGATAAAGTCTACGCGGCTAAGGAAGAGACAACTGCTCCCATGCTTAGCCGGCAATCAATAAAACCGGCGGTCTCGCAAAGACCCGCGCTGCCGCAGAAAACATATAAACCGCCGGAGATCGCGCGGCCGACGCTGTTTAAACCCATATTGCCGCTTAAGCCGAACGTGTCAGCGAAACCGCAAACGTCCGGGTCCGCGCCCGTAAAACCGGAACAGCCGAAAACCGAGCCGAAGAAGGATTATTCGCAGATAAAATTCCTGGGATTCTAACCTCATCCCCTGACCCCTTCTCCATCATAGATGGAGAAGGGGAACCATTCAGTTGGGATAGGTTCTCCCTCTCCCGATGGGAGAGGGAGTTAGAGGGTGAGGGTTATTCCGGAAGTTTACTGTTGAGGAAGGCATTCAGCGTGATCGAGCTTGCCGGATAATCCTTATTGGACGCGCGGTAAGCAGGATCGTTATGATGTTTTAATATCTCTTCCCGGATTTTTACGCCCAATTTTTTCCCCAGCTCCACGCCGAACTGATCGAAGCTGTTGATCCCCCAGATAAAGCCCTTGGCGGCGGCGCGATGCTCGGTTAAGGCCAGAAGCAGTCCGGCAGTGAACGGATTTAAAATATCAAGCAACAGCGAACTGGAAGGCCGGTTCCCGGAAAAATTCTTCGGCAGATATTCGTCCTTTTTGCCGAAAGCCAGCGCGTCGGGCTGGGCAAAAAAGTTCGTCATCAGCTCTTCGTGATGAGTGACATGAGTTTCCTGATCGAGGTTGGAGAAGTACGACGGCTTTATAAAGCCAATAAAGTCGCAGGGGATGATCTGCCGGCCCTGATGGATCAACTGATAAAAAGAATGCTGGCCGTTGGTCCCCGGTTCGCCGAAGACCACTTCCCCGGTCATAAACTTTATCGGTCTGCCTTCTATGTCGACCGATTTGCCGTTGCTTTCCATCTCGACCTGTTGGGTGTGCGCGGGAAGTTTTGCCAATCCCTGGGAATAGGGAAGCAGGGCGCGGGTCTTATAGCCGAGGAAATTGATGTTCCAAATATCAAGCAGCGCGGAGATCACCGGGATATTCTTATCAAAAGGCTCATTTAAAAAATGTTGGTCCATCCAGCTGGCGCCTTCGAGTATCTTTTTGAAATTCTTAAAACCGAGATAAAGGGAGAGGGGCAAGGCGCCGACCGCTGAAGTGGCGCTGAAGCGTCCGCCGACCCAGTCCCAGAAGCCGAACATGTTCTCCGGATCGATGCCGAATGATATGACCTTATCGCGGGCGGTAGAGACCGCGGCGAAATGCTTTTTAACCGCTTCGGGATGGTCCTTCAATCCCTGAAGGAGCCATTTTTTAGCGGTGCGAGCGTTCTGCATTGTTTCCGCGGTGGTGAACGTTTTTGAAACAACAATGACCAGGGTCTCTTCCGGGTCCAATCCGCGGACCTTTTCAAAAAAATCGGTCCCGTCGATATTGGCGATGAATACCAGGTTCATTCCATCGCGGGCATACGGGCGCAGGGCGGTTGCCAGGTATTCAGGCCCCAGGTATGAGCCGCCGATGCCGATGGAAATAATATTTTTAATCTTCTTTCCGGTAACGCCAAGATGTTCGCCTTTTAATACCTTTTCGGAGAATTGTTCGATCCGGGCGAGCACGGAATTCACTTCCGGCATCACATCCCTGCCGTCGACGGCGATCGGGGAGTTTGACCGGTTCCGCAGAGCGATGTGAAGCGCCGCGCGGCCTTCGGTGACATTTATTTTCCGGCCGGAGAACATCCCGGCTATGTTATCTTTTAACCCGGCCGCGGCCGCGAGCTGCAGGAGCAGTCTCATCACCTTACGGTCGACCAGCTGGCGGGAGAAATCAAAATAGGCATGCTCGGTTGCGATCGAAAAATGGGGCGGCCTTTCCGGATCGGACGTGAACAGCCGGGTGAGTTTTAAAGACCCGTCTTTCGCGGCGGCTTTAAGCTTTTTCCAGGCAGGGGATCGGTCGATCTGCAGGGTAACGCTCTTTTTCTTCATGATGCTAATATTTTATATTAAACTTTCACTTTTGTAAAATTTCGGTTATAATGCTCTCGTGAAAGGGAATCTGCCGCGAACGAAGTGCCCGACGTATCGGGACAATGTAAAAAGCAAATGGAAAAAAGAAAAATTGCAATTACCGAAGGGAGAAAGAACATCATGGCGCCGACCAAAAGGAAAATAAAAACCTTAGCAGTGGTGACCCCCGGAGGAGACGCGCCGGGGATGAATACCGCCATCCGGGCGGTGGTCAGGACCGCGATCTATAACGGAATAAAAGTCTACGGGATCGAGCGCGGGTGGCTGGGTCTGATTGAAGGTAAGATAAAAGACCTCGAATTGAACTCGGTTGGGGGCATCATCAACCGCGGGGGCACGATCCTGCATACCCATCGCTGTCCCGAATTCAAGCAAAAAGAAGTAAGGAAAAAGGCCTATGACAATCTCCAGGCTTTCAATATCCAGGGCATGGTCGTGATCGGAGGCGACGGTTCGCTTAACGCTTCGAACGCTTTGATCAAGGAATTCAACTTCCCGATCATAAACATACCGGCTTCGATCGATAACGATATCTACGGCACCGATTATTCGATCGGTTTTGATACCGCGGTCAATACCGCGGTTGACGCGATCGACAAGATCCGCGATACCGCCACTTCGCACGAACGGGTGTTTGTGATCGAGGTAATGGGACGGAACAATGGATTTATCGCGCTGGATGTTGGTTTGGTGGCGGGCGCGGAGGCGATCATTATTCCCGAAGTACCTTACAATATTGACGCGGTCGGACAGAAGATCCGTTACGGACAGCAGAGAGGAAAATCAAGCTTTATCATAGTTGTCGCCGAGGGTGCAGCCAGGGCGGACGATATCGCGAAACAGCTGCAGAAAAGGACCAAGCTGGACGTCCGCTATTCCGTGCTCGGGCATATTCAGCGCGGCGGCTCTCCCAGCGCTATTTCAAGGGAAGTGGCGTGCAAACTGGGTTCAAGAGCGATCCAACTGCTGCTTGAGGGCAGGAAAGGTCTGATGGTCGGTATGGTTTCGGACAAGATAATCGAAACGCCCATTGAAGACGTCTGCCGCCGTAAAAAGCAGATCGATATGGCTACTTATAAACTGGCGAATATGCTGGCGAGCTGATCCTAGTAATAATCCGCCGCGTTGCGCATTTTGAAGAGTTGATGATCCTGGGGCACGAACCGTCCGCCCTTAACTTCAAGTAAATTCCGGGGGACAATCTTATCGGCTTCCAGCCCCGGATAAACCCCGAAGCTTCCGGTTTTCATGAAATCGAAAATGGCGTCGCCGTAACGGAGACCCAGGATGCGGTCCATGACGTGGGCCACGCCGCCGCGGATGGCGTGTCCGCAGTTCTGATAGCGGTATTCGATCCTGGTATGTTTCTCAAGTATCGCCATCACGTAATCGCCGATCCCGCCGAGCTGCTCGTTGCCGAAGGAATCTTTTTTCTTGGGCATTTCGTGGCGGGCTTTGACGATCGCGTATTTCGGGTCGGCGATGACCGTGTTAAGCATTTCCTGGTGCCGCTTGTTGACCGCTTCCGGATAGCGGGTGTCGAATAGCCGGGCTCCCTCGGAAACGACCACGATGCAGTGCTGTTTCTTGGCGATCGACTTTTCAACCTTTTTAATGACCTCGTCCAGGTTGACCACTTCTTCGGGGAGTAGGGTGACTTCAGCTCCTCCGGCGATACCGGCCCAGAGAGCGACCCAGCCGGCATGGCGGCCCATAACTTCGATTACGAAGCAGCGGTTATGCGATTCGGCCGTGGTGCGGCAATTTTCGATAAAATGGACCGATTCTTCGACCGATGATTCAAAGCCGTAAGTCATTTCCGTTCCGAATACGTCGTTATCCATGGTCTTGGGAGCGCCGAACATGGGGAAGGTGTATTGCTGTCCGAGTTTGCCGGCGGCGCCCAGGGTATCATCTCCACCTAGAACGACCAGGCAGTCGATCTTCATCTTTTTTAAGTTTTCCATTGCCTGGTTCGGCATCTTTTTCTCTATGTTCTCTTTGGAGAAGAGGTTGGTGCGTGAAGATTTTAAAATCGTCCCGGCGACCGTAAAGCTTTCTTCAATATCGATCAGTTTAAGCGGCCTGATGATCTTATCAAGCTCTTTTTCGGGATCACGAATAAGCGATTTCCAGCCTTCGAGCAGGCCGATCAATTCCATCCGTTCGTCGGAGGGCAGGGCGAGGTTGGCTTGTTCGATCCTTCTTAATAATCCAACGATGACCGCGTTGTGTCCCGCGCAATCGCCGCCGCCGGTCAGGATCCCGATCCGTTTTAAATTTAATTCTTTTCCAGTAAACTTTACTTTCATGTTTACTCCTTTTTAACTCACCCTCTTAATCCCCCTCTCTTTTAAAGAGAGGGGGAAACTCCGAGTGGTAGCGAGGAGAGGGGGTGAGTTTTACGCCTTTCCCGCCGAACCTAAAACATTGGTATTCTTGGCGACAATGACTTTCTTCAGCTCGTCGCGGGCCGGGCCGAGATATTTTCTCGGATCGAATTCTGACGGCTGTTCCGCGAATACCTTCCGGATGATCGCGGTGACGACCAGGCGGCCGTCGCTGTCGATGTTAATTTTGCAAACCGCTGACTTGGCGGCTTTGCGCAACTGTTCTTCCGGCACACCGACCGCATTTTCCATCTTACCGCCGTATTTATTGATCATCTGAACATAATCTTGTAAAACTGAAGAGGCGCCGTGAAGTACGATCGGGAAACCGGGCAGGCGCTTCTCGACTTCTTCGAGGATATCGAAGCGGAGCGGGGGCACAGATTCGCCCGGTTTAAGCTTGAACTTATAAGCGCCATGCGAAGTGCCGATCGAGATCGCAAGGGAATCGACGCCGGTCTTTTTAACGAAATCCTCGACCTGGTTGGGATCGGTGTAGGTATGCTTTTCCGCCTTGACCTCATCCTCGATCCCGGCCAGTACGCCCAGTTCACCCTCGACGGTCACATCATATTGACGGGCGTATTCGACGACCTTTTTGGTTACATTGATGTTTTCTTCATAGGACAGGTGGGAACCGTCGATCATGACCGATGAGAAACCGTGGTCGACGCAGGATTTGCACAGATCGAAAGTGTCTCCGTGGTCGAGGTGCAAACAAATCGGAATATTGCTCTTTAGATCTTTCCGGCACATTTCAACTGCGCCTTTGGCCATCCAGTAGAGCATTGTCTGGTTGGCATATTTTCTGGCGCCGCTCGAAACCTGGATAATGACCGGAGAATTGCTTTCCGCGCAGCCGCCGATGATCGCCTGCAGCTGTTCCATATTGTTGAAGTTATACGCCGGGACCGCGTATTTCCCCGCCATCGCTTTCCTGAACATTTCCCTCGTATTTGCCAGCCCTAATTCCTCGTACAGTTTATTTGCCATTTTTAATTACTCCTTTCAGAATTGAATGTATTTTAACATGAAACATCAGATAAAAAAAGCGGAAATGACACTTGCTAAAATTTTCCGAAGCCCTCACCCGCGAACAGCTAAAAGATCACTTTATACTATGCCTCCCTCTCCCAGAGGGAGAGGGGCTGGACATCTTAAGTTAATCAACCACTCCCTCGCCCTTTGGGAGAGGGGGGATAAGATCAAGTTGTCTTGCTTAGAAAAAGATGGGTGAGGGCTGATCGTTTGATTGAATGACACTTGCAGTTACAGTCTTTCTAATTTATAATACCAATCTGCATGGGTGGGGAGGGGATGGAACTTTTTTCGGGATCCGCGTGTCTAAGGTATAAGAGAGAAAAATCATGAAAAAGATATCAGGCCCGGCGCTTAAGAATATCTGCGGAACTTTGATACTGGCGGCAGTATTCGGACTGGTCATCGTTCTATACGGCTGCGGCGCAATGCCTCCTACTATAACCAGCCTTACTGTTTCACCATCCACCGTTGTCGTGCAGGGTACCGCCACTTTGGATTGCACAGCGGCTGACCCCAACGGCAAGACACTTACCTATACCTGGAGCGCGAACGGCGGGACCCTTTCAAGCTCGTCGGGCAACAGGGTTTTCTGGACGGCTCCGGCCACCCCGGGAACGTACGTTGTCAATGTGACCATCAGCAATGGAACGATGTCAACCTCGTCATCGATCAGCATTGTGGTCACGCTAGCGAACATTCCCATTATCCAGCATCTTTTGCCTGCATCATCCACGGTCAACATTGGGTCAAGTACGGCTATTACATGCGAAGCGACCGATCCGAACGGACTGGCCCTGACTTATACCTGGAAAGCGAGCGGGGGCACCCTTTCGAGCTCATCCGGGCAAACGGTCCTCTGGACCGCTCCGTCCACTCCCGGGACGTACACGATCACCGTGACCGTCAGCGATACGCTGGCGACCGTCTCGTTCGATTCGCAGATCACGGTCTCGACCCCGCCGACCATAACCAGCCTTACTGTCCTTCCGCCTTCACTAACTGCTATTTCCGGCGCTCATTCGGTTTTGACCTGCGAAGCCACTGACCCGGGCGGAAATACTTTAACCTATACCTGGAGCGCCAACGGCGGATCGCTTTCCACTTCGATTGGCAAGACCACGATCTGGACGGCTCCTTCGACCGCTGGAACATATACTGTAACTATAACTGTAAGCAATGGTTTATTGTCAACTTCTGCGACTTCAAATATTTCTGTTACGGTCGCGGCCGCGCCATCCATCAATACTTTGAGCGCGACGCCGACTTCAGGAACGTCTGGATTCACTTCAAGCCTATATTGTTCCGCCACCGATCCCTACGGCCAGCTGCTGACGTATTCCTGGAGCGCGACCGGCGGAGCGCTTTCAACTTCGGTCGGGCAGAATACGACCTGGACCGCGCCGACCGTTGCGACCCAGACCGTGTATAAAGTAACGGTGACCGTAAGTAATGGTACAACCTCTGCTTCCGGGGATGTGAATCTAACCGTAAATCCCTGATCGATTAGAAGAAGAAAGAAAAACCCCACACGTAAGTGTGGGGTTTTATTATTTATATCGGAGCGTATTTAATATTTAATTATCTTGGCAAAACTGTCCGGCTTTAAGCTGGCGCCGCCGACCAGTCCGCCGTCAATATCCGGTTTGGCCATAAGTTCTTTAACATTCTCCGGTTTTACCGATCCGCCGTAAAGTATCCGTATTTCCCCGGCGACATTCTTCGGCAGAAGCCCGCGGATAAATGCGTGGACTTCCTGCGCCTGTTCGGGGGTCGCGGTCCTGCCGGTGCCGATCGCCCAGACCGGCTCATAAGCAATAATGACCAATGACCAATGATCAATTTCCAATTTATCGAGGCCGACCTTGATCTGCTTTTCTATCACCTTGAAAGTCTCGCCTTTTTCGCGCTGTTCGAGCGTTTCACCGACACAGACGATCGCGTTGAGGTTGTGTTTTATGGCGGCGTGCAGTTTTTTGTTCACGGTCTCGTCCGTTTCGCAAAAATACTGCCTTCTTTCCGAATGGCCGATGATCGCATAAGTACAGCCGACCGATTTGAGCATAGGAGCGGATATCTCCCCGGTAAAAGCGCCTTCATCTTCCCAGTAGAGGTTTTGCGCGCCGACCATGATGTTGCTGCCGCAGGCTTCATCGGCCGTATCTTTTAAGAATGGGGAAGGGGGGCAGATCAGGATCGTGCGGTCGGATACATCGGAAACCAGGGGCAGGAGCTTTTGGACAAAATCAACCGCCTCCGTCAGATCCTTGTACATTTTCCAGTTCCCGGCGATTATCGGTTTTCTCATTTTTGTTTTCCTTTCTAATTTAAAAAATATTCTTTTCTATTATAACAAACAGGCGCCGATTAATCTATATAAGCGCCGCAGCCGACCACGAACGATTCACCGTTCACGGTCACTTTTTTAACGTAGGTCCGTTTCTTCGATGGTGTCATTTCTCCCGGTTTCGGCCAGTTATATTCTATCCAGCCCGAGCCCTGTTTATCTGCCAGATCAATGTATTCTTTAATGATCTTCCGGCCGTTATCATCCTGGTAGTCGATCATATTCTTGCCCTCGATGCCGGGGAACCCCGGATTTACCAGCTCCACGCCGCTAATCGAGTTAACAAATACATAATTGTCGAGGAACGTGAACACTCCTGTCTTATCGCGGATCTTGTCCAGCGCCGGGCGTCCTTCCTTTGCGAGGAGCGCAGCCGCTTTTCCCACTCGTTCAACGATCATGTCCCGGTCCAACTTCATGTCATAGACCCCGCTGCCGATCAAATATTCCTTATGAGAAGGCGCGGTCACTCTTTTTAAAAATGTCGCTTTCCATGAACTGTAAAGTTCTCCCGGCCGCGGCCATTCATAATAGACCCAGCCCTCGTTGCTGGGATTGCCCACCGCCGCGTAAAAGCCGCGGCCGATCGGCTTTCCTCTCACATCCTTCAGGTCAAGCACGTTCTGGCCTTCCATCGAAGCGTTGGGAGGGTAAACCACGCGCACGCCGTTTAAGTCCCAGGCAAAAATATAATTGTCGCCGTTATACCATCTGGAGTTCGGCCGGCGGAATTCCTTGAACGCGGCTTCGCCGTTGCGGGCGACCAGCGCGGCGGCATCGCTTACAAAAGAGGCGAGCTGTCCCGAGTTCATCTGAGGAACTTCCGGCCGGGCGGTTTGATCAAAATAATATCCGCAGCCGACTACGACCCAGCTGTTATTAAGCTCTACTTTTTTGATATATGTGGATTTTTTTGAGGGGATCGATTCTTCAGGCTTTGGCCAGAGATAATCTATCCAGCCGGAATCGTTCTTGTCCACGAGCGCGAGGTAATCGCGCACCATGAATTTCCCCGCGGCGTCTTTAAGATCGATCAGGTTCTTTCCCACGAGCTCTGGGAAAGCCGGATTGACCAGTTCGGTACCTTTGTTGTCGTCCACGAAAATATAAACATTGCCGAAAAAGAAGTTCTTGTCCCGGTCGTTTAAAATGCGGTAGGCTTTTTCCCCGGAGGTTGAGATCAGGGTCACAGCGTCGTTGACCCCGTCCACGATAAAGCGTTTTTCCATCTTCATCTGGTAGAGGCCGCTGCCGACCACAAATTTGTTCCCTCTCGGCCCGACCGCCAGCCGGACGAATGTGCTTTTCCAGACCGGGAACAGTTTGCCCGGCTTGGGCCATTTGTAGTGGACCCAGCCTTCATTGTTTTTTGAGTGGTCGAGGGCGCGCTTGATCATCAATTTGACGATCGGCCGGCCGTCGATATCGGTCAGGTTCGCTTCGCTGCTGCCGTTAAGCTTGGGGTCGGGGTGGTAAAGCATATTCCCGTTGAT
Source organism: uncultured bacterium (assembly GCA_903930225.1). Classification (GTDB taxonomy): domain Bacteria; phylum Margulisbacteria; class WOR-1; order XYC2-FULL-46-14; family WPAF01; genus CAIYXV01. The sequence continues at coordinate 25,395 of CAIYXV010000097.1, forward strand.
GTCCATGACAAAAATATAAGCGTTGCCGTGGTCCCATTTAGTGCCAAACTGCTGAAA
>CAIYXV010000098.1 GCA_903930225.1 uncultured bacterium
CTCGGCGACGAGAGCGCCGAAAGCGGTTAAGGACAGCCTGACCGCGGAACAATACAAGCTCTATTCGCAGATCTGGAACCGGTTCGTGGCCTGCCAGATGAACTCGGCGATCGTGGACGTTACCGCGGTCGATATCACCGCCGGGGCGCATAACTTCCGCGCCAACGGCCAGGTCATAAAATTCAAGGGATTTCTCGAACTCTATGCCGAATCGACCGATAAAAAGGAAGAAGAAGCAGTAACCCTGCCTGAACTGACAGCCGGGGAGAAGCTTAACCTGGCCAAGCTTGACCCGAAACAGCACTTCACCGAACCGCCTCCCCGCTACAACGAGGCTTCGCTCATCAAAGAGATGGAAGAAAAAGGGATCGGGCGCCCTTCCACCTACGCCCCCATTATCGGCACGATCGAGGACCGCGGATACGTGATCCGGGAGAACCGCGTGTTCACGCCGACCGAACTGGGAATGATCACCAATGACCTGCTGATAAAACACTTCCCGGATATAATGGACTATAAGTTCACCGCGCATATGGAAGACGAGCTTGACGATATTCTGGAAGGGAAGATGACCTACGTCGAGGTCCTCTCTGAATTTTACAAGCCCTTTGCCGCAGCCCTGGCGCTGGCCGAGACACAGATGGAAAAAGTTAAAAAAGAGATATTAACCGACGAAAAATGCCCGGAATGCGGGAACCGGCTGATGATCCGCTCCGGAAGGTTCGGAGATTTCATGGCCTGCTCCGGATTTCCCAAATGCAAGTTCACCAAGCCGATCATCAAGTCCATAAACGTCCAGTGCCCGCGCGAGGGCTGCGACGGAGAGATCCTGATCCGCCGGACCAGAAAGGGAAAGATCTTCTATTCCTGCAGCAACTATCCCAAATGCACGGTCGCGTTCTGGGACAAGCCGACCGGTGAAAAATGCCCGAATTGCGGATCTTTACTGGTTGAGAAAAGGGCCAAAGGCGGGATCACCGTAAAATGCAGCAAGCTGGATTGTAAATACACCAAAGAATCGCAATGAAAGACCTCTTATTAAAGAACCTCCCGCTCAAGCTCCTGGCTATTCTGCTGGCAGTGCTCTTATGGGCGCTTACCCGCGGCCAATTTTTAAAATGAAGCTGATCAGCTCCTTAAGCGAAATGACCCGATACTCAAAAAAGGCCGGAGCGCGCGACCAGACCATCGCCCTTGTCCCGACCATGGGCGCTCTGCACGAAGGGCACCTGTCGCTGGTCGGCGCGGCCAAAACCAAAGCCAATATCACGGTCGTTTCGATCTTTGTCAACCCGATCCAGTTCGGCCCCGGCGAGGATTTTTTGCGCTACCCCCGTGAACTGGGAAAAGACAAGAAAAAACTGGCCGCTTTCGACCCCGTCGTCATTTTTAATCCCGCGGCGGAAGATATGTACGCGAAAGGCTTTTCAACCGATGTCCGGGTAAATGAGCTTGGTGAAAAGCTCTGCGGCAAGTTCCGGCCGGGGCATTTTGACGGCGTCGCCACGGTGGTGGCAAAATTATTCAATATCGTGAAGCCGGACTTCGCCTTTTTTGGCCAAAAGGACTACCAGCAGCAGGTGATCATCAAAAGAATGGCCCGCGACCTGAACTTCGATCTGGAGGTGATCTCGCTGCCGACCGTGCGCGAATACGACGGTTTGGCCTTGAGCAGCCGCAATCAGTACCTCTCACCGGAAGAGAGGAAAGCCGCGCCCGCGCTTTACCGAGCGCTGGTCCGGGCAAAAGGATCCGCAAACAGAGGGATCAAGGACCCGCGCAAGCTGGCTGATCTTATAAAGGAAACGCTCGCGGCCGAACCGCTGATTAAGACCGAATATGTTTCGGTCGTCGATCCGGACACGCTAGATGATATCCATTCGATCAAGGGCAAAGCGCTGATCGCGGCCGCGATCTTTATCGGCCGGACCAGGTTGATCGACAATATCCTTATCAAGGAAAAATGAAAAAATATTCGAACGGCTATACCCTGATCGAGCTTATGGTCGTCATCGTCATTATCGCGATCGTGGCCGGTTATTTCTCCTTTAAATTTTCCGGCTTCCTGGATACGATCAAGCTTCGCTCCGCCGCCCGCGCCGTAGCCGTGGACCTAAGGTCCGCGCAAATGAGCGCCCTCGCCCAGCATACCGAAAAAGAAATAATTTTTAATGCCCATAATTACACAAAAGACGAAAAAACCAGATCTTTACCATCCGCGGTATCGGTCGCAAACCCGCAAAAAATTATTTTTGGGGCGACTGGAATGCCGAAACCGGGGAATTTTGGCACGGTGATCCTCTCCTGCCACGGAAAAACGATCTCCATTATCATTTCTTCCGCCGGAAGGATCAGGATCGAATGAAAAATGCTTTGCCGGCCGGCGATACGGCTCGTATAAACAGGGAGGGGTTCACGCTGATCGAAGCCGCCATTTCGGTCGCGATCCTGCTTATTACCATTGCTTCTTCCGTGTATCTTATGAAAAATATCATGGCAACAAAGTGGAACGCGCAAAGATTCTACGGACAGATCAATCTGGCACAGGGAAAAATGGAAGAGCTGCGGTCGCAGCCGTTCGACAATCTTACCAATGGAACGTTCGATAACGGCCGCGGGCGGATCGAGGTCAAAGACATCACTTCCGACCTCAAGGAAATCTCGCTCACCCTGTTCTGGGACGCGGGAAAGCGCCCGATCGCGCTGTACACCATGAGGTCGAAGTGAACAATAAAGCCGTACCTGCCGGCAGGCAGGGTTTCACCCTGATCGAACTGATCGTCGCGCTTACTCTGGCTTCAATGCTTTTTATCGCCGGCATGTTCTCCTTCCTGAATTATATGAAGACCTACGACCGGGTGAGCCGGGAAGCTGAGCTGGCGCAGGTCAGACAATCGGTTCTTTTAAGGATGACCAGGGAGATCCGATCCGCCGACCAAATATTGGCCTCAACCCCGGATCGCATCCAGATCAAATCGGATAAAAGCGTCATTTCCTATTACCGGTATGACAATAAGATACGCAGAGTGGAGAATTCCTATGCCTCCTATCTGACCGAACCGGGGCAGATAAAAAAGCTGGCCTTTTTATATCCCGCAAAAGGTCTGGTAATGATCACCGTCGACCAAGACACTACGGAGGTTTACTGCCGTAATGAAAAATAATGGGTTTTCGCTTATCTTTTCCCTTTTTCTCATCGCCGCCCTGATGATAATATCAGTGTCGCTGATCACGGTGGTCTTTGGCGTCGCCTCATCTTATCGCTTGGAACTTGATTATCAAAAGGCATACTACCTGGCGGAAGCGGGGATCGAGTACGGTAAATCCCACTTATTATCCAACCCGGAGTGGAATACGCCGGGAGAAACGATCGTCGCCGGGACCGGACGATTCACGGTCATAAGAGAGCCGGGAAAGTCCTTTCTGATCTGCAATGGTAACGCGGGCGGAGCCCGTGTTATAATAAGAGCGAATGTTATCGATCATAGTTCCTACATACAACGAGAAGAGCAATCTTTCCGAACTAACCTCCCGCATAAGATCACTCGCCAAGGACGCGGAGATCATAATCGTTGACGATAATTCGCCCGATGGGACGGCCGATTTTGCCCGGCATCTTGGATTGAAAGTGCTGGTGCGGCCCACCCGGCAGGGACTGGCTTCGGCCGTGATCGACGGTTTTAAGATCGCGCGGGGAGACATACTTTGCGTGTTGGACGCCGACCTCTCCCACCCGCCCGAGATCATCCCCGAAATGCTGCGGATGATAAAATCGGAGGAAGCCGACCTGGTGATCGGTTCCCGCCTGGTCAAGGGCGGAGGATCGAGGGATTGGACGTGGTACCGCCGGCTGTTCTCGCAATTTGCCCGCCTGCCCGCCCAGCCGCTGACCGGCATCAGAGACATAACCTCCGGCTACTTCATGCTTAAAAAATCGGTAATCGACGGGGTTGAGCTCAATCCTATCGGCTTCAAGATCTGCCTCGAGATCATCGCAAAAGGGAAATACAAAAAAGCGGCCGAAGTCCCCATTATCTTCGCCGACCGCCAGGTCGGACGCTCAAAAATGGGCGCGATCGAGATCGCGGAGTATTTCCTCCAGCTCGGCCTGCTTTATAAGGACGCTATGCTCGGTAAATTAAGAAGGCGGGGATGAAAGTGGCAAATTACCTGATCCTGTTCGTATCGGTCCTGTTGGCGGTGATCGGCCAACTCCTAATGAAGCAGGGAATGAACCAGTTCGGATCATTCCCTATAACCCAGATCGTCCAAAAAACCATTCCGATGCTGCTTAACCCGTGGGTATTCTTTGGTTTTGTTTCTTTCGGCGTTTCATCCATCTTCTGGCTGGCAGTCCTTTCAAGATTGAATCTTAGCATCGCCTACCCTATGGTTTCGCTTGCTTATGTTGTCGTGGCAATCGCTTCGGTTATATTCTTTAAAGAAAATGTTACACTCGCGCGCTGGCTCGGGATCCTGGTTATCGTTTTCGGAGTGTTCTTGATCTCGCGGTCATAAATAAATCCTAAATCCGAATCACCTAAATCCGAACATGGTGCGCATTACATTAAATAAATCCCGAACGGAGCTAGGGATACAATGTTCGGAATTCGGATTTCGGTTATTCGGATTTTATGTCAATCCTTCTTATAGTATTTGGTGAAGTCTTCGGGCTTTATGTTCTCGATGAAGTCCTTGAATTTCTTTGATTCCTCGGCGTCCTTTTCGGCGTTGACCAGCTTCGCCTGCACCATTACCGCTTCGGAAACGAAGATCGGCACGTTAAGACGTAAAGCCAGGGCGATCGCGTCCGACGGCCGCGAGTCAACGCTGTTCTTTTTTCCTTCCTTATTGGTATATTCGATGAGCGAGAAGAAGGTCCCGTCTTTTATATCATTGATCAGGACGCGGTCTACCTGGCCGCCCAGTTCGTGGATGAAAGTCGCCAGCAGATCGTGGGTCATGGGACGGGGAGGGGTCATTCCCTGAAGCACCATCGCGATGCTGGCCGCCTCAAAAACGCCGATCCAGATCGGGAGGAAGTTCATTTCTTCCGCGTCGCGGAGCAGGACCAGGGGGGACAAGTTGCGCGGATCAAAACCCAATCCGCCGACCTGCATCTGTATCATTATTTTATGCTCTCGACGACCTTCTTGAACGCGGCGGGATCAAATACCGCCAGATCGGCCAGGACCTTGCGGTTAAGCGAGATTTTCTTATTTTTCATTCCGTTGATGAACTTGCTGTAAGAGATGTTCATCTCTTTGAGGGCGGCGCCGATGCGCGTGATCCAAAGCTTCCGGAAATCGCCTTTCCGCGTCCTGCGGTCGTCGGTAGAATACTTCATAGCATGCACTACCGCCTGCTTGGCGGGCCGGAAGATCTTGCCGAGCGATCCTCTAAAGCCGCTCGCTCTTTTTAAAACCTTTTTTCTGCGCCGGCGCGCGACATATCCTCTTTTTACCCTAACCATAAGGCATCATCACCTTTATTCTTTTTTCATCCGATCCGGACAATACCAGATCCCTTCCGAGCGCTCTTTTGTGTCTACCGCTCTTGCATTCAAGCAGATGCCGTGTCTTGGCCTGCCTGCGCATGATTTTTCCGGTCCCTGTTATCCTAAACCGCTTGGCCGCGGCCTTGCGGGTTTTCATTTTTGGCATAATCTATTTAGGTACCAGGAGCAGTACCATGTTCCTCCCTTCTATCTTCGGCGGCGCTTCCGGCTTGCCCAGTTCGGCAACCGCATCCACCAGCCGGTTTAAAACTCTTTCCCCGTATTCCCGGTGCGTCACTTCCCGCCCCCGGAAATATACGCTTATCTTAACCTTGCCCTTTTTCTCAAGAATCTCTCTCGTCTTACCGATACGCACGTTCAGGTCGTGTTCCCCGATCTTGGGCGTGAGCTTGACTTCCTTAAGAACGGAAGCTTTTTGGGATTTTTTTGCCTCTTTTTCGTGCTTGATGATCTCGTACTTGAACTTGCCGTAATCCGCAAGCCGGGCTACCGGCGGCGAGGCACCAGGAGAAATAAGGATGAGATCCACCCCTTTTTCCACTGCCATGGTCAACGCTTCGGATGTTCTTTTAACCCCCAGCTGGCTGCTGTCGGTATCGATCAGTCTGACCTCCGGAACGCGGACTCTTTCATTTATCAAATATTCCCTAACTACTTATCGCCCTCCAGTGAATTGTCCTCTGATTATAGCAAATTTATGCTTTCGTGTCTATTTCTTTTCTTAGTTTATCGAGGAACTCTTCCAGTCCGGATTCCCCGATGTCTCCGCCATGCCGCGATCTTACCGCTACCTTCCCCGCCGCTTCTTCCTTATCCCCCACGATCAGCATATAAGGTATCTTCTGAACCTGTGCCTCCCGGATCTTGAGATTTATCTTTTCCCGCCGCGGATCAACTTCAACCCTGATTTCAGAATCCAGCAGTTTCTGTTTCAGCTTTTCGGCGTATCCCAGATGCCGGTCGGCGATCGGGAGAATAATGACCTGGGTCGGCGCGATCCAGAGCGGGAACGCCCCGCCGTAATTCTCGATCAACGCGCCCAAAAACCTTTCCATTGATCCGAGCACCACCCGATGGATCATGACCGGCCGCTTTTTGCTCCCGTCTTCCGCTATATAATGTAAATCGAACCTTTCGGGAAGGTTGAAATCCACTTGAATGGTGGGTCCTTGCCAGGGCCGTCCCAGCGCGTCCTTCATCTTTACGTCGATCTTTGGGCCGTAAAACACGCCTGCGCCGGGATCGGTCGCGTATTTTATTCCTTTTTTCTGCAGCGCGTTGATCAGGGCGTCGGTGGCATGCGCCCAGTTTTCATCTGACCCCACGGAATTTTCGGGACGGGTCGAGAGGTAAACCTCGTAATCGAAGCCGAACGTCTTCAGCATCTCGAACGCGAAATCTATCACCGCGATGATCTCATCCTGCAGTTTTTCCGGCGTGGTGAAAATATGAGCGTCATCTTGGGTAAATCCCCGGACCCTAAGCAGTCCGTGAAGGACGCCGGACCTTTCGTAACGGTAGACGGTCCCCAGTTCAAAGAACCGGACCGGCAGGTCGCGGTAACTGTGCAATTTACTGTTGTAGATCAGGATGTGGCCAGGGCAGTTCATAGGTTTGAGCACATATTCCTGCTTGTCGATCTCCAGGAAATACATGTTCTCCCGGTAATATCCGGAATGCCCGGAAGTATTCCAGAGGTTGATCCGCGCGATATGGGGGGTGATCACGAATTCATACCCGCGTTTTAGATGCTCCTTCCGCAGAAAATCTTCGATCAAGAGGCGCAGTCTCGCCCCGCGGGGATGATAATAAACCAGGCCGGCGCCGGCTTCCTCGTGATAGATGTTAAAAAGGTCGAGTTCGCGTCCCAGTTTCCGGTGGTCCCGCTTGAGCGCTTCTTCCAGCTTCAGGATATGGGTCTTAAGGTCTTCTTCCTTTTCGAACGCGGTGCCATAGATGCGCTGCAACATGGGATTGGTCTCAACCCCGCGCCAGTAAGCCCCGGCAATGGTCAAAAGCTTGAACGCTCCCGCCTTGCCGGTCGAATCGATATGCGGCCCGCGGCAGAGGTCGATAAAGTCACCGGTCCTGTAGACCGTGACGTTTGCATCCGGTATCTCTTTGATCAGCTCGACCTTGTATTTTTCGCCCTTTTCTGTAAAAAGCTTGACCGCGTCCTCTTTGGACATGGGGACCTTTATGAATTTTTCATCTTTCTTTACGATCTCCCGCATTTTCTCTTCGATCTTCACGAGGTCTTCTGGCGTGAGGGTTGTACCCGGTATGTCAAAGTCGTAGTAAAATCCTTCCTCGATCGCCGGGCCGATACCCAGTTTGGCGCTGGGGTAAAGCTGCTGTACGGCCGCGGCTAAAATATGAGAGGTCGAATGCCTTAAAAGTTCAAGCTCCATAATAATAATTATATCATACCTCACCCACTCTCCAGCAAAGATGGGACGGCTGAAAAGTAATAGTAAGTGGACCCCAGACTGAAGTCTGGGGAATATTTTTTCAGCAGATTCCCCACACTTTTCCTCCCGAGGCGGATCCGCCTTTGGCGGAAGTGTGGGGTTCTCTTTCTTCCCCTTTTCCAGCTGTCTCAGGCAAAAAAAAGCGTCCCGACATTGTCGGGACGCTTAAGCTAAAAAGAAATCAGCTTATGACGGATATACAGTAAAACTTGTGGAGGTACCTCCATAAGTAAAGGTCCCAATCGCAGTACCGTCAAATACAAGGGTTATCCCGGTCTGCGACACGTTGTCATAAGTGGAAGAGATACTGATCGTTCCGGTAGGATAATCAGCCACTGTCGATCTGGGCAAAGAAAAACTGGTCGTTGTGAATGTCATTGCCAGCGTGTGGCTGACGTTTGATGCATCTGCGACATTCATGCTTATACCGACCGAACCGCTGATAACAACATTGGTCACTATTCCGCTGACAAGGGTATAATCAGCATGATAAGGATTGCTGCTGCTCCCGTAAGTCAGGGTCATGGCATATACGGCTGAAGAATATTTATAAGTGCCATAAACATCAACGGTTTTACCGGCGGTATCCACTTTGGCATGCAGATCAACCTCAATTGTCACGCCGCCTGCCGTCTCGGTTCCGGCAATGGAATACCAACCGCTTGTAGGACCGCTCACGACTATATCTTTTGAGCTGACATCCTTTATGCCAAAAGTGCTCACTCCTCCCGTGCCTGCCCATCCAGACATTGAACCGGCCATGCCTTGGGCCAGCGACGCGCCAAGGGTGGAATAGGTTTGCGCGGTCGTGGCCGGAAGCGCGGCGGTAGTTGAGTTATTGGAGCTTGCCTGCTGACAGCCGGTCAAGGCCGCAAGAGACATTACTACTACCCCCAATACCATAATGATCGCGAATATTTTTTTCATATTAATTCACCTCCTTTTGATTTATTTTAAATCCGAATTTCCTAAATCCTAAATCCGAACATTGTGCGCCTTGCGCATTATATAATAAAAATACATCGTTCGGATTTCGGTAATTCGGATTTCGGATTTTCTCCCCTTATACCTTCGGGACTTTTTTTAGCGATTCTTTGATCAGTTCCATCGGATACTCGTAATCTTCCATCTTTCCGGAAAGATATTTTTCGTACGACGCCAGATCAAAATGCCCGTGTCCGCTCAAATTGAAGATTATAACCTCGCCTTCCTTCGCTCGCTTCGCTTCCTCGATCGCGCAGTGGATGGCGTGCGACGATTCGGGCGCGGGAATGATCCCTTCGGTCCCGGCAAACAGGATCGCCGACGCGAAGCATTCTTTTTGATGGTACGCTCTGGCCTCGATCACCTTGTCTTTTGCCAGATTGGAGACCAGCGGCGCCATGCCGTGGTAGCGCAATCCGCCGGCGTGAATGCTCGGTGGCATAAAATCATGGCCCAGCGTGTACATCTTTACCAGCGGGGTCATCCCGGCGGTATCGCCAAAATCGTATTCATAAAGCCCCTTGGTCAGCGTCGGGCAGGCCATCGGCTCGACCGCGATCACCCGGGGATTGGTCCTTCCCTTCAGTTTGTCCTTGAGGAACGGGAACGCGAGGCCGGCAAAGTTGCTGCCGCCGCCGACGCACGCGATCACCACGTCAGGATCTTTCTCCCCGATTAGTTTCAGCTGTTCGATCGCCTCCAAACCGATTATGGTCTGATGGAGCAGGACATGGTTCAATACGGAGCCGAGCGAATATTTGGTATCTTCCCTTCCCACCGCATCCTCAACCGCTTCCGAGATGGCGATGCCAAGGCTCCCCGGATTGTCGGGATTCTCTTTCAGTAGCGCCTGGCCGTATTTGGTCTTTTTACTGGGAGAGGCATCAACGATCCCGCCCCAGGTCTGCATCATCAGCTTGCGGTATGGCTTCTGGTCAAAGCTGACCCTTACCATGTAGATCTGGCATTCCAGATCGAACAGCTTGCAGGCAAAAGCCAAAGCCGAACCCCACTGCCCCGCCCCGGTCTCGGTCGCGATGCGCTTAACCCCTTCTTTTTTATTGTAGTAGACCTGCGCCACCGATGTGTTCGGTTTATGCGAACCGGCCGGCGAAACGCTCTCGTTCTTATAATATATCCGGGCTTTGGTCTTGATCGCTTTTTCCAGGCTAAGCGCGCGGTGCAAAGGCGTCGGCCTCCAGAGCTTTAGGATATCCAGCACTTCCTGGGGAATATCGATCCAGGGATCCGCGCACATTTCCTGCTGGATCAGCGCCATCGGGAAAAGAGGCGCCAGGTCCGCAGGGCCAAGCGGCTGGTGGGTTGCCGGATGGAGCGGAGGCGCGAGGGGAGTTTTAAGATCGGGAGCGATGTTGTACCACTGTTTGGGAATATCCTTTTCGCTGAGCAATATTTTTCTGTCTGTCATGGTTTCCCTCCGTTGATTATCAGAACCCGCCCGCCAGGTCGAGCACGATCGAATTATTGTTGCTGATCTTCCCGTCCATTACATACGCCGCGTTAAGCGTTAAGAAAGGGATCCCCAACTTGCAGCCGATCGTGGTAAGGGACAGGTTCGTGCCGGAAGCAATACCCCCGCGCAGTGTGACCAGGCCCAGGAGAAGAGGATATTCAAGACCTAAATGGGTGTTGCTGTAGCCGTTGCCCGATTCCAGATCGCCCGCGAGAAGAATTCCCACCACCGGGATCGTTCCTGACGCTCCTAGGGCAAACGATGAATCAGTGGTACGGGACGAGCTTGGGATATCGACGTCAGGCCCTTGGGTATAGGTGCTGCTGCCGGCGGCCGCAGTTAGAGTTTTGGTCTTTCCGGAGGTCGTGATCGATTCGGCCAGGTCGCGGATCACCGCGCCCACGGAAATGGAGGTTACTAACGGCACGTCAAATGTCATCAAAGCCCCCAGGTCGACTCCGACCCCCGTGCTGTTCAAGACGCTCTGGTTGCCCGCGGCTCCGCCCAGAGGGTTTGCGGTAACATTGACCAGGCCCATGGTTGAGCCCAGGTATTTTAAATTGGCCCCGACATTAAGCGAAGGCAATAACGCCGGCATGCCAAAGGTATAGCCGAACGTCATAACGCCGGTATACATTAAACCGGCCTCGCCGTTAGCTGCCAGACTGTTGGCCGGTTTTGATATGTTGACCCCTACGTTGGGAAGCAAGGTTAATCCGATCTTGTTGATGTTCGCTCCGATCAAACCGCTAAAGCTTCCGTTCACGTTCATATCCTTTGAAAAATTATCGGTCACAAGCTTAGCGGGATCGCCGGAATTGGCAAGCGCGCTGGCCAGCTGGTCCATTCCCGAATATGCCACGCTGCCGGATGCCATGAAACCAATCTTACCCTGTGCCATCAGCGCGGCGGGATTATAGTAAGCGGCAGAAAGGTCCCGGCAGGCCGCCACGCCGGCGCCGCCCATGCCCGATGCCCGCGCGCCGACCAGGTATTGTCCGAACGAAGCCGAAGCCATAACCAGCAGAAGCAGAAGTCCGCACATTAACCTTTTCATACCGTACCTCCTAAAAATACTCGTCCCGGCAAGCAGGTTATCAAAGCATCTTGCCAAAGTCAAGCGATTTTGATATAATTTACTAGGTTTATGCCAAAAAAAGCAAAAGGGAAGCACGGCCTTTTGGTCGTGATCTCCGGCCCGTCCGGCGTCGGTAAGTCCACGGTCGTCAAAAAGCTTTTGTCATCCAATCCAAAACTGAAGCTGTCGATCTCGGCCACGACCCGGCCGCCGCGCCCTAACGAGACGCACAATAAAGATTACCAGTTCGTGACCGAAGAGGAGTTCTTCGACCGCGAAAAAAAAGGCATGTTCCTGGAGTGGGCGCAGGTCCACGGGTATTATTACGGGACATCAAAATCTTTCATCGAGGACCAGTTGCTGAAAAATAACATCGTCGTTTCAGAGGTCGATGTGCAGGGCGCGGCTTCAATAAAAGAAGCGGTGTCGCTGGGACACGTAAAGACCTCGGCCGTTTTTATTTTTCTGATCCCGCCGTCGGTCGATATTCTCGCCTTCCGGCTAAGGAGAAGAAAGACCGAGAACGAAGAAGTGGTCAATTACCGCCTGCGGGCGGCGATCGCCGAACTGCAGGTAATGGAAAAATACGATTACATAGTGGTGAATGATAAGGTCGATACCGCTTCGGAAAAGATAAAAGCTATAATCAATGTTGAAAAAGAGAGGGTGTTATTGAACTAATGGAAGAAACAATCGATACATTACTGTCCAAGGCCAAGAACAAGTTCCTGTTGAGCAACGCCGTTGCCGGACGGGCAAAGCAGATCGCCGAGGGGTCCCTGCCCTACGTGGATAATTTTGATCCGACCAATCCCATAATCACGGCCATCCGCGAGATCGCGAACGACAAGATCAAGATCCGCATGATCGCTCCCGGAAGCAAAAAAGCGCATGATGTGGACGTGCTCGCGCCTGCCGAAGAAGCTCCTTCCGCCCTGGTAAGACTGGCCAAGGACGCGAAAGAAAAAAAGAGCGCGGCGCCGAAGAAAGAAAAGAAGAAGAAAAAGTAAATCTGAAATCCTAAATCCGAGATCCGAACTTAGTATCCCTCACTTTGTTCGGGATTCATTATAATAATGCGCAAGGCGCACAATGTTCGGACATTCGGATTTCGGAAATTCGGATTTAATTAATATGCTAACAAAAAAAACCATTATCCTCGGTGTAACCGGCGGCATCGCCGCGTATAAGTCCTGCACGCTGGCCTCAAGGTTAAAAGACCTGGGGGCGGAGGTGTGGGTAGTAATGACAGATGCAGCCACCAAACTGGTCGGGCCCCAGACTTTCAGAACGCTGACGGGAAATCCCGTTGTCACGGACCTTTTCTCCCAGGAGATCGCTAACCTCCCGGTCCCGCATATCTCCTTAGCGGAAAAAGCGGACCTGATCGTCATCGCGCCCGCGACCGCCAACATCATCGGGAAGATCGCTTACGGCATAGCGGACGACGCGCTTACCACGATCGTAATGGCCTCCCGGGCGAAAAAGCTGATCGCTCCGGCCATGAACGCAAACATGTGGAGAAACCAGATCGTAAAAGATAACGTGAGGAAGCTCAACGAGCACGATTTCCACTTTGTCGGCCCGGTCAAGGGCAAGCTCGCCTGCGGAGAAGACGACATGGGCCGGATGTCTGAGCCGGAAGAGATCATTGAGAAGATCGAGGAATTGCTGAAACCGAACGCCGATCTGGCCGGTAAGACATTTTTGATCACGGCCGGGGGAACGCGGGAAGCGATCGACCCGATCAGGTTCATCGGGAACCGTTCGTCCGGGAAAATGGGATTTGCCCTGGCGGAAGCCGCCGCGGCGCGCGGCGCGAAAGTAATTCTTATCTCCGCCCCAACCTCCCTTACCCCGCCCGAAACGGTTACAATGATAAATGTAATAAGCGCCAAAGATATGTATGAAGCGGTAATGAAGCACCGCCACGATCAGGATGTCATCATCATGGCGGCGGCGGCGGCCGACTTCCGCCCCAAGATCACATTCTGGCAGAAGGTAAAAAAAGACCGCGACGGCCTGCAGCTTGAGCTCGCCAACACGGTCGATATTTTAAAGGACCTGGGGAATTTGAAGAACGGATCGAAGCTTATCGGGTTCGCGGTCGAGACCGAGAACCTCGAAGAAAACGCCAGAGAGAAACTGCAGAAAAAGAACCTCGACCTGATCGTCGCCAACGACACGGCGGCGTTTGAATCCGACTCTTCGCAGGTCAAGCTGATCGATCGGACGGGGAACGTGGAAGATCTCCCCGAACTCCCCAAAAAAGAGGCCGCCCACCGGATCCTCGATGCCATTCTACGACTATAAATGCAAAAAGTGCGGGACCAAGTTTGAGGTCTCGCATGGAATGAACGATAAGCCTTCGGTTAAATGCGATTCGTGCGGTTCGGATGATACCTCCAGGATATTCAATACCTTCGGACGCAGCGGCGGCGACAGCGGACACTCACATGGAAGCGGATGTTCTTCCTGCGCCAGCGGCGGCTGCTCCACCTGCGGGCATTAATTTTATTATTCTTTTTTTCTTCCCCTCTTTTTTAATGATATAATATATTTGAGGTGATTCAATATGCCGCAGATTCCAGGTGTTAGTCCCACTTCTCCAGCAAAACCTGCTCCGCCATCGTTTGAAGTCGTAAATGCAAGAAGCGTTGTCGGGTCATATAAATACGCCGCCGCAATGCCGTTTATGACTAAAGAGGAGTTAAATGCAGCCGCAAGCGCATTGAAAAAGGACGGCAAGGTAAGAATTCCAAATCAAAAAACCATAAACGATCGTATTGTCGCAAGAACCGCAGAACAATTGCAGGAAATACAGCTAAGGATGACTGAACAAATAATAAAGCAATTGTCATCATAAGCCATTTCATATCTTAAAGGTTTTCCCGGCTTTACCAGCGGCGGTTGCTCCAGCGGCTGGCCCCACTGACCTAAAATATTTTTCGCTCCTTACAAGTTTTTAACCGACCGCCCCGATATACTTTATGGAGGACGATTTAAATGGGAGAATTTTCTTTTCCGGGGACCGCGAGCGGTTTATACGGAACTTACAATTTATTAAACCAGGGGGCGACGATCACTGACGTAAAAGGAAAAGTCGTGGTCTCCAGTAAAGGCAAAGAGAGCATACTCGATCTTTCTGATCCCAAACTGCTTGAGCAATTGCAAAGCATAAACGGCCACATTGAGGTCATCCCGCACGAGATAAAGCTGACGGTCTGACCATAGGATCAAAATAACGCCTTTGGAAACTATCTTTGAGAACCCCAGACTAAAGTCTGGGGAATATTTGGAAATTTTCCCTTCGGGAATTCCCCACACTTTAGTGTGGGGTGCATTATGCAACAACCCCCTCTGATAACCTGATATCCGGATAATCTGATATACTATCCGCATGTACGCCGAGATCGTCCTCTCACGGGCAACCCCCCAGTTAGACCGGATCTACCATTACCGGGTCCCGGATGAACTGCTAAATCAGCTAAAGGTCGGCCATCAGGTATCGATCCCGTTCGGCAGGAGCGCCACCGTCGGGTATGTGGTTGGTTTCACCGAAAAGCCGGGCATTCACGAATCGTTGATCAAAAACATCGAAGGCATTAAAGCGGAAGTACCTTTGTTTACCGAGAACTCGCTTATCCTTGCAAAATGGATGGCAGAATACTACGGCTGTTTTTTTATCTCCGCATTAAGGGCGGTTATGCCGCCCGGGACCGCGGGAAAAGAAAAAAGAACCTCACCCCTTTCTTCTCCGCCTTCGGCGAAGAATTCATTCCCCTCTCCATCTTTGATGGAGAGGGGTGCAGGGGTGAGGAATTCTTCCCTCACTCTTACCACTCACCAGCAAAATGCGCTGGACTCAATTATCGGATCGGTAAATAAAGGGCAGAAAGAGACTTTTCTCCTTTACGGAGTAACGGGTTCTGGAAAAACCGAGATCTATATCCGATCGATCGCTCATGCGTTGAGCAAAGGGCGGGGATCGATCATGATGGTGCCGGAGATCAGCCTGACCGCCCAGCTGATCCGGCGGTTCAAAGAGAGATTTACAGACCAGATCGCAGTCCTGCACAGCAACCTGACCGCCAAGCAGAGAGAGACGGAATGGATGAGGATCGCCCGGGGAGACGCCTTAATCGTGCTCGGCGCGCGGTCCGCCGTTTTTGCTCCGGTCAAAGACCCGGCGCTTATCATTCTCGACGAAGAATACGAAACGACCTATAAACAGGAAAAGAACCCCCGCTACCACGCCCGCGAAGTCGCGGAACAGCTCAACGCGACCATCGTGCTTGGTTCCGCCACCCCGTCGATCGAAACATATTATAAAGCGCAAACTGGTGTATACCAATTGGCGTCCCTTCCCGAAAGGATCGACCGCCGCCCGCTCCCGCCGGTCGAGCTGGTCGATATGCGAAACGAAAGCGGACGGGTGCTTTCAGAAAAGCTCCAGCAGGAAATAACCGAAACTCTTTCCCGGGAAGAAAAAGTGATCCTCTTTTTAAACCGCCGCGGATATTTTACTTTTTCGATCTGCAAAGGATGCGGGCACGTTTTAGAATGCCCTCAATGCTCCGTCTCTCTCGTCTACCACTCCGATGACAAAAAGCTTCGCTGCGGCCATTGTGATTATACCTCCGAGGCGAAATTGATCTGCCCCAAATGCCATAACGCTTCGATGGGATTTTTTGGCACCGGCACGCAGAGGATCGAGAAAGAAGTGTCGGAAGCGTATGCCAGCGCTAAGATCGTCCGCTGGGACCGCGACTCGGTCATAAAAAAAGGCTCGCATGAAATGATCTTTGCCGCGTTCGCCGAAGGCAACGCCAATGTGCTGATCGGGACGCAGATGGTGACCAAGGGGCTGGATATCGCATCAGTTACACTGGTGGGCGTGGTCTCCGCGGACACTTCCCTCAACCTGCCCGATTTCCGGGCGGCGGAGCGGACGTTCCAGCAGATCACCCAGGTGGCGGGGCGCGCGGGAAGGCATCACCTGCCGGGAAAGGTAATCATCCAGTCACTCAACCCTGATCATTACGCTTTAAGATACGCGCTCACCCACGATTACGACGGATTTTACAGGGAAGAGATCGAATTCAGGAAGGCTCTTTTTTATCCTCCGTTCAGCCGGCTGATCAATATCGTTTTCGCAAGTAAAAATGAACCGAAGCTGATCGAGATCGCAAATAAAATCGCAAAAGGGCTGGACCGGTTTTTGGAGGGAAAAGGGAACAAGCATATCGTGCTCGGCCCGGCCAAAGCGCCAATCTCAAAACTGCGGGGTCAATACAGATACCAGATACTTGTAAAAGCGGAAGATATCGAACCGGCAAGACAAAAACTGTTCGACCATCTTAAGAAAGCCAATTACCCGTCGGACATCAGGATCACCGTTGATGTTGATCCGATAAACCTGCTATAAATCCGAATAACCGAAATCCGAATTCCGAACAATGTATTCCTCACTTTGTTCGGAATTTATTGATTTAATGCACAAAGCGCACAATGTTCGGATTTAGGATTTGGGATTTAGGAATTTAGGATTTATGTTATAATTTCCCCAAATGCGGTTAAAGATAATCCAGCTGCCGAATCCGATCTTAAGAAAGAAGGCGAAATCGATCGCCAAGGTCGACGCCCGGATCCATAAGCTTATCGGAAACATGATCGAAACCCTGCACGCCGCCCCCGGGGTCGGCCTCGCCGCCCCGCAGGTAGGAGAAAGCATCCGGCTGATCGTGATTGACATCGGCGAAGGCGCCTTTGCCGTGGTCAATCCGAAAATAAAAAAAAGAAGCCGCGCCACGCAAACTTTTGACGAAGGATGCTTAAGCATGCTCGGATTGGTCGGGACGGTCATCCGTCCATCAAAAGTAACAGTCGAGGGGCTCGACAAGAACGGGGAAAAGATCACGATCGAGGCCGAAGGTTTTCTGGCAACCGTGCTCCAGCATGAGATCGACCATCTTGATGGGATTATGTTCGTCGACCATATCGAAGACAAATCGCTCATCCGCCTGGTCACTAAAAAAGAGGAAGAAGACAAGCAGGAGCTTATATGAAAATCATTTTCATGGGCACCCCGCCCGTTCGGGCCTTCCCCCTCCGCCTAGCAGCCGCCGCCGGGATTTAAATCCCCGCCGGCAAAATGGGAACCGCCCTCCAATTCAAAGAGATCCCGCTTTGGCAATAAAATAGTGGTAGAATAAAATCATGGAAGAGCTGTTTAAACAGACCATCGTACTAAGATCGGGGATGCTATATAATATCACTATATCGGCCTTGATCTTTGTGGTGTGCTTATATTGCGCGCTCTCGATCATCCTAAAAACAAGAAGGACCCCTCAAAACCGTTCCTTCGCGGATTTCCTCCTGCTTCTGGGACTTTATTTTTTCATCCATGGGCTGGCCAATTTATTCGCCTGGTACGGGCTGACCTCATTTTACAAGAACCTCGACATATTTCTCCGTCTTGCTATCGTGCTGCAAGTCGTTCCACTGGCGTTCTGCCTTTTCAGTTCGATCTCGGAAAAAGAATCTTCAGTCTTTATCCCGACCTTTTTGCTGGGGATCCTTTCACTTGTGTTCTTCATGGTCTCCCTGTTTGATCGGGGCAGCATAGCTTACAGCTACTGGGGCCTCCATTTTTCGCTCGGGGTCTGGTCGGCCGGCGCTTATCTTGTCTTTGTTCTTTTCCCGATCGCGGGGACCTATGCTTATCTCATGATCTTAAAGATCAAAAAATCCGAGAACATCTTGATCCCGCTTTCCGTATTCATTTATATTTTGCTTGAAACGACTCAGCATCTCACCGCAACCTCTGATTGGTCCATATTATTATATCGATTGATCTATCTTCTGGTGGCGTCTGCCGGATATCTGTATTTTATAGACGAAGAGATCAAAAGCCAGGAGTTCATCCCGGTCGGAGCGCTCGCCCCCTCAAAACCCAAACTGCGCTTTCCCTTTTTTACCAAACTGCTGTTCCTGTTAATTTTAATCTCGGTGATACCGATTGTGATTTCCTCTTTTCTCATGCTGTTCACCTTCAGAGAGGTCATCGATCTTTACATATATAAGCCGCTTTTCTGGGGAATGAAGGCCAGCCGGGAGCAGTTCATGACCGCTCTCACCAATGCCCAGTTCCAGACCTTTTTCCTGATGTCTATTACCGTAATACTGGTTATTATCGCCGCTGCGATCATTTCCTTCAGCATCGCTCAGTCTTTAAGAAGGATCGGAAAAGGGATGGAACGGATATCCAGCGGGGACTTCAGCTTCCGGATCTTGCAGGAAAGCAACGATGAGATCGGCGATCTGGTCGTCTACTTCAATAACATGTCCGCCGAGATAAAACGGGCGCGCGACATACTTGAGAACTGGAACCAGCAGCTCGACGCCGAGGTTAAAAAGAAGACCCGGCAGCTTAAAGAAGCCTATGAACAGTTGATCTCGCTCGACAAGCTCAAGACTGAATTTGTCTCGATGGTATCCCATGAATTGCGCACTCCTCTCACCAATATCGAGAATTTTGTAAGCCTGTTCGCGGACGGCATCCTGGGACCGGTGACCGAAGAGCAAACAAAATCCTTAAAGACCATAAGTACCGCCAACCATAAAGAGCTGGCGCTGGTCAACCGGCTCCTCAATTTCTCGGACATGGAATCAGGCAAATTCTTTATCACCAAGGAACCGCAGGAGATGAACAAGATAATCCAAAGTGTTTTGGACAATTTAAGCGAGAAGATCAAAGAAAAGGGGGTTAAAGTAACCCTGAAACTTGATGCTCAAAACGACCGGTTCGCCGGGGACAAAGAAAAGATCTCCTTTGCCGTTCAGGACATCCTCGATAACGCCGTCAAGTTCTCGCCTGAATCGCCCCGGATAACGATCGAGACCAAAAACCGGGAGGAGCAATTGGAGATCAATATCTCGGACAATGGGATCGGCCTACCCGTCGATAAACTTGAGAACATCTTCGAAAAGTTTTATCAGGTCGATAGCAGCTGGACCAGAAATTTCGGGGGGACCGGCTTGGGCCTGGCGGTGGCAAAGGACATAATCCAGTCACACGAAGGCACGATCCGGGCTGAATCCGAAGGCGAGGGACGGGGTACGACCATCAAGATATCGCTGCCGCTTATCCTCGCTTGAACCGATCAGATGGAAATTCTCAGTTCTTTCTTTATCCTGCCTTTCTGTAAGATGACCCGGTTATCCCCTATCTCTATCACGGTATAACCGTTGACCGTTCCGCCTTTGGTCACGATCTTATCGTTTATCAGCGCCATTTTTGATGACTTGACGGAAAATATTCCCTGAAGTTTTATCGCTTCCGGAGTGACCACGCGCGTGATCACCGGCGCTGCCGCCGGCGCCGCCGCCGGCAAGTTCTTTTTGGAATAAAATGGATTAGCAGAAGAAGCTGCGTATTCTTTTGGCTTAGCTGCGGATGCCGCTCTTATCGCCTCCGGAAGAACAAATACTGATATTGCCATCTGGACCGAAATCCCGCCCGATCCGGCGGCCGGCGTCTGTATGTTCAAATTATCGATGCGGACGGCGGTAGGCAGGTGCTTTAGCTGAGAAAGATATCTATCAAACGAAGAAAACGTGGTCGCGAACCTAAGGTCGATTGAAAGCCTTTTATAATTATTTTCGGTCACGATATTCTTTACCTGTATAAGGTCATAATCGATCTTGATGCCCTTGCCCGCCTGCGCCACGATCTGGTCTATTACCCTCGGGATCTCTTTATCGGTCGGTATCTTTGCCTTCAGGATGGCCAGCTCTTTCTCGAATTTTTTCTGTTCCGCCGGCCCTCCCGTGGAAAAGGTCTCATTGCCCGTGATGGTTTTTATCTGCGATCTCATCCTTGTGATATTTTTTCTTAAGTTCGCGACCACTTGTTTCTTGGGAGCGATCAGAATGCCATATATGAGCAGGCCCAGCACCAGGGCCAAAACCACGGTCGCTATTTTTATTATGTTTTCTTTCATCTATTCCACCGTAAAAGTCATTCTAAAAAATGTGGCATCGCCCATCTTTTTTATCTCTTGCAGCCTGGTATCGGAAAAATAAGGCGAATCCTCTATCCGGTTGAGCAGCTGGCTGGCGACCTTTGCGTCCGGGACTTCACCCGTTATCTCCATTTTTCTTTTTTCATTCTCGTATGATAGGCTGGTCAGCGTGGTATCTGCCGGTAAAATGGCCACCAATTGTTTCAGGATCTCCTGGACCTTGATCTCTCGTTTTTCTATTATTGACAGGATTGTCTGCCTCTCCTGCAGCTTGGTTACGCGGTCCATCAGAATGGTTGCGTTATCTATTTCCCGTTTGGCTGAATCCAGCGAGTAATTATAGTAAAGATTGATCCCCACCATCAGCGCGATCACAAGAATCGGAAACCCCACAACCAGGGCGGTCGGGAGGGATAACGTTTCCAGGATCTTGGCGAATTTGATCTGGGGGAGAGAGATTTTTTTGCTTTCCTTGACCTTGACGAGGTTGGTCTCCCGGCACTGGTTAAGCGCCAGCCCGATCGCCAGCGCCAGCCTGGGCGCAGCTTCCTTTAATTTATTCTGGTCGATCTCCGGGGCGATCGTGAGGTTTAAAAGCGGATCGACCGTCTCAACTTTGATCAGCATGTTCTCCATGAGATACTCGGGCAGGTTCATGGTTACGGATGATCCTCCGCAAAGATAGATCTGCCTTATTTTTTCCTCAAAATACTGGTTGCGGTAATAATCAAAAGAGGATATGAACTCCTTCAACAGACCGCCAAATGACCCGATCATCGCGGTCTTTATCTCACCCGGGGTGAATGGTTCATTGGTTTGATCCGATTGCTGTGCGCCGGGCAGACCGTATTTATTTTTTATCCCTTGCGCCGCCGGTGTCTCTATCTTCAAAGCTGAAGCCAGATTATCGGTTATATCAGATCCCCCAATGTAGATATCGCGGGTAAATTGAAGGATGTGATTTTTGAAAAGGCTAAGCCCGGTTGATTTCTGCCCGATATCTATCAGCGCCACCGCCTCGTCTTTTGGCACGTCCAGTTTGGTTTTTATCAGCTCATAAAGCGGCAGCGGATTGATCGTTACGCCGGCGCATTTTAGATTTGCCCGTTCGATGATCGCGACCAGTTCCTTGAGGGTCTGGGATTGGACCGCGATCGCGATCACTTCCAGCATATGCGCGCCCTTTGACACCGTTTCTCCCAATAAGTAGTAATCAACCACCGCGTCCTCGATCGGGAAAGTTATAAAATTCTTCGCTTCCCAGTATACGGCGTTCTTGATCTCGTCTTCGGGCATGGGGGGGAGGGTTATTCTTCTGGTCATAACCTTTGAACCATTAAGAGAGGTAAATACCTCTTTTTCCTCGATCCCTAATTCCCTAAAAGCTTCAATTATGGTGCGGGTTATGGTTTGAGAAAGGGATTCTTCCGGTCTCGGCAGGATATCCGAGATCTGGTATCTGGAGAGGATACTGTCTTCCGTTACCTCAACTATCTTTATTGATTTTTCGCCTATATCCAGCCCGATCATTGCTGCTCCTCCCAGGTGTCTTCTATCATCCCATATCCAGCCTGCAGCCCGATTGGAAAAATGCCCGGATATTTTGTGCGGTCATGGGTCAGCCGGCTGCTGCTATTATATGCCGAGCTCCCAAGGGTCCCCGACTGTATGCTCCCGCTAAAACTGGCATTATCCCCCAGCGTCACCTTTCCGCAATAGATTATACCATCCATCGTCCAGTTATTTCCAATGGTAATATTAGCATTCGGGGCAATAAGCGCTACCCCGGGCCCAAAAGTGCCGGGAGCTGACAGATCGTCAAAAATGATATTGTTTTTGGCGAATAAAAGCCCGCTGCTTCCGATCGTCACATTATCCTGTATATTCAGATCATCATTGCAGATCAGTTTTACGTTGTCCCCTATTGAGCAGTTATTCATAATCTCAATCCCTCCTCCCGCCACAACCGCGCCCGGTCCGGCAAGCGAATGGATCTTGATATCGTTCTGAAAATAGACCGTCCCGCCCGCCAAGTTTAAAAAGGCGATATTGGTCTGGGAACTGCCGATCGCCTGAGCGGTAGTGATCTCGCCATTATAATAGGAAGGATCAAAATTAGGATAGCCGGGCGCCGGGTTGGGCATTGTTCCCTGCGTCCAACTGCCTGCTCCGCTGATGCTGTGTCCTGCAGTTACAACTACCTTGCCATTGACCACGCGCGCTCCGCTGTTTATCACTACGTTGCCGTCACAGAAGACATCCCCGGAAACTAAGCTGCCGATATCTGCCGTCAGGTCCGATAGGCCAAATGAAGCATAGTCAAAAGCGGACGGATACTGGCAAATGTTCATCGTAAGCGTTCTCTTGATCCCCAAAAAAGTTCCCTCGGAGGTGATAATGACATTTGCTTGAGGCGCGCCGGCGACATAGATGGTGAAGCTTCCTCCGCTAAAATTTTCGGTATATCCGGTCGTCCGCCATTCGCTCCCCATCCCCCCCTGGGAGGCGGGCGTCTTAAGATACCAGAGCGCCTTTTGCAGTCCGCCGTCCGCGATATATAAGGCCTTGGCCCGGTTCACGTAATATCCGATATTTTTTATGCCGGTCGAGGTCAGGTAGACAACGCTCCCCACGATCATGGAGAGTCCCACCATCAGGATAAAGGTCAAAAGCATGTTGCCGCTTTTATGGTTCATTTCTTACCTTTGCCTTTGACTCGATCGTTGCCGCCTCATTCGCGCTGTTCAATCGTAAAGTAATGGTCACGAGCCTCGGACGGGGGGTAATATTATAATCGAATCCTAAAAAGCTGACCCCGCCGGCAATATTCTGGCTTGCGCCTCCGCTGGACCTGATCAGATTATTGCCGGAAAGCGAATAAGTGACGATCTCTCCGGATTCGGATGTGCCGTTTAAATTAAAGTCCTTCCACCAAAAGCTAATATTGCCCGCTCCCGGATCGGTCACCATGAGGGATTCGCGGATCTCGGTCGTCATCCGGTTCATCGCGAGCTGGCCATTCCAAAAAACATCAGAACGGCTGAGCACCTGCGAGAATAACCTTAAACTTATGCTGTAGATCGAAACGATCATGGCGATCATTATTATGGAAATTGACATCGCCAGGATCAGCTCGAATATGGTAAAGCCTTTATTAGAAGCTTGTGACATAGGTCTCCATGGAAACTTGTTCCTCCCCGCCCCGGGACGGCGTCCAGTAAACGATCACCGACACATCCTTTAGATTTGCGTCTGGCGCGGCAATCGTTACCTCTCTTTTAAACTGGGGAAAGTTCGATACGACCGTTTTGGCCTCCGGCGTGACATTGCTGAACGAAAGGCTTTTGATCTCCTCCATCTTCGACTGCGCCAGGTTCAAGGCGATGATCTCTGAATTGGAGAACGAGGAAACAAGCATGGTCGCGCTGAGAGCGCTTAGCAGCGGGACAAACACCAATACAACAAAGCTTATGGTTAGGAGAAGTTCAAAAAGAGTAAAACCACGCTCACGCCTGCAGTCAGGCGGATAAGCTTGGTCACCCATGCATTTCTAAATCTTTTATGCCCGATTAATGCCCGTAAACGTAGCCGTTGGTTATATAGACCGGGCTTCCGGCTGTTACTTCAGGCGAACCGGTATCGGTGATGTCCATGGCTCCGTCGCGGCCTGTGCCGATCGAATATACCACATAATACTTGCCGCTCGGTGATGACAGCACATATATATATTGAGTGGTTGCGGGGGCGAACGGATCATACAGGTTCGACTCTAATACCGGATTGGTCTCGGCTAAAAGAGCTGCCTGGTAATTAGCCACATCCGGATACTTACTATTTTTAAGTAAATAATTTTCAAGAGCCAGCTTCATCACCCTCAGATCTCCCATTGCCCGCGCTTCCTTCGCCTGATTTTGCATGCTGCGGAAACTGGGGATGGCAATTCCTACTAACAGCGCGATAACCGCCATGACGATCAGCAACTCGATGATGGTAAAACCTCTTTTCCCCATTTTTCTTTCTCCTTTTTTCCTTAACTGCTTAACTATTGATTGAACCAATGACATTCTCGCAAACGCGATAAAATTTGTCAAGCGGTTTTCAAATTACTTTTACTTATTATCTACCTCCGGATGGTCTCCACCATCCGGAAAATAGGCAGTATCACCGAAGCCATGATCATCCCCACGATCCCCCCGATAAGGACCAGAAAGATCGGTTCAACCATGGCGGTAAGTCTTTCGAGCGAATAATCAACGGCTGACTCATAAAAATCCGCCACTTTAGACAGCATCTTGTCCAAAGATCCGGCTTCCTCTCCCACCGCGATCATCTTGACCGGCATGGGAGGGAATTCCCCGCTTATCCTGAATTGTTCGGCCAATGCGCCGCCCTTGCCGACCTTGTCCCGCGCCTCCTTGATCACGCCGGAATAGATAGCGTTGCCGGTGGTCTTTTCCAGCGTATCCAGCGCCTGCAGCATGGGGATCCCGGAAGAAAGCAAAGACGCCAGCGTTCTTGAGATGCGCGCGATCTCAACCTTCCGGGTCAATTTGCCCAAAACCGGAAGGTCCAGCATTATTCTATCCATTATCGGTTTTATCCTTTTTCCGATCCTCATGAATCTAAAGATCAGAACCATGGCCGCGATCACCGACAGGATCAAAGGCCACCAGGCCCGGATAAATAAATTCAGGTTGTACAGTATCAAGGTCGGCAGCGGCAAGCGGACGCCCGCGTCCTTATAGATGCTGACGAAGCTCGGAAGAACGGTAAGGACCACTACCACTATCACTACCACGCTAAACACAAGGAGTATGACCGGATAGAACAGCGCGCTGATCACCTTTTGCGAAAACTGGGCCTGTTTTTCAAAAAAGACCGCGACCCTCAGCAAGACCTCATCCAGGTTGCCGGCCACCTCTCCCGCCGCCACCATATTGACGAACAACTGGGGAAAAATATCCGGATACTTTAGCAGGGCATTGGCAAACGATGTCCCCCCTTTGATATCAGCTGAAACTTTCTGGATGGCTTCTTTAAGCCTGGCATTCTCGGTTTGATCCGCCAGAATATCGATCGCCGTGCTCAAGGGGATGCCGGAGCCGAGCATGGCGGAAAGCTGATTGGTGCACATGATCAGGTCTTCGAGCTTTATCTTGATGAACATGGTCAAAGGAATGGAAAATTGGAAAGAGAATGCCGGCGATTCCGGCTTCACTGAGACTACAACATATCCCTGTTTGCGCAGGTAATCAACGGCCGCTCCCATGGAAGCGGCGTCCATCTTGCCGTTTATCGCCCTGCCCTTATTATCTCTTGCTTTATATTTATAATTTGCCATATCTATCGCTACATCGTGATCTGCAATATCTCGTCCAGCGTCGTGATCCCGTTGACCGCCTTTAACAATCCATTCTCCCTTAGCGTCTTCATCCCCGCCGCCTGCGCCGCTTTTTTTATTGCCGCGTCGGATGCCTTGGTGGTCACCAGCTCTTTTAGCTGGTCGTTCAATATCAGCAATTCATAAATGCCGGTCCGGCCCTTGTATCCAATATCCTTGCATACTTTACACCCTTTTCCGGTGAAAAAAGCGGCATCCTTGATATCCGGCGGGAGTTCTTTTTTCACCTGCGGCGGCGGATCGTACGGGACCTTGCAGGAAGGGCAGATGATCCGGACCAGCCTCTGGGCAACGATCCCGACCACGGAAGAGGCGATCAGGAACGGCTCGATCCCCATATCGATCAGGCGGGTAAGGGCGGAAGGAGCGTCATTGGTATGCAGGGTGCTTAAGACCAGGTGGCCGGTCAGGGCGGATTGCACCGCGATCTCGGCAGTTTCCCTGTCCCTGATCTCCCCGACCATGATGATATCCGGGTCCTGCCGCAGGATCGACCGCAGGCCCGAAGAAAATGTAAGTCCGGCCTTGATGTTTATCTGCGCCTGTCTTATGCCGAACAGATGATATTCGACCGGGTCTTCGATCGTCATTATATTTTTCTTGGTCGAGTTCAAAATATTCAAATTCGAATACAGGGTCGTGGTCTTCCCTGATCCGGTGGGTCCGGTCACCAATATTATGCCGTGCGGAGCTTGAAGCAATCTTTCATATTTTAGCCGGTCCTCGTCGGAAAATCCGAGCTCGTCAAGGGTCATCAGGATGCTGTGGGTATCCAGGATCCTCATCACCACGTTCTCGCCGTAGACCGTGGGATAAGTTGAAACCCTCACGTCGATCGGGTTCCCCTCTATGTTTAACTGAAAACGCCCGTCCTGGGGAGCGCGTTTTATCGCGATGTTCAGGTCGGACATGATCTTGGCGCGCGAGATCACCGCGGCCTGCAGGTACTTCGGCAAAGCGGCGATATCATACAAAACCCCGTCAATGCGGTTTCGGATCCGCACGATATTTTCATCCGGCTCGATATGGATGTCGGAAGCCCGGTCCCGGAAGGCCTGGGTGATGAAATGGTTGACCAGTTTGATGATCGGCGCTTCCTCGGCTATGTTTTGGAGGCGCGCGACTTCGGTATCCTCATTGACCACGGAAACGCTTTTTGAGTCTATCGACTTGATTATTTCGCCGATGGTCCCGGTCATGGCGACATAACTCTGATTTACGGCCTGAAGGATCTCCGAATACGGCGAGACCTGAGGTTCGATGTCCATTCC
The DNA here is from genome assembly GCA_903930225.1 of uncultured bacterium. GTDB lineage: Bacteria > Margulisbacteria > WOR-1 > XYC2-FULL-46-14 > WPAF01 > CAIYXV01. The sequence goes on from CAIYXV010000098.1 coordinate 27,224, forward strand.
CGTCCGGAACTTCAACTCGTCGATCACGATAATGTTCAAAGGATCCGCCATGGCAACGACCAGTTTGCCTTCGTTCTTGAAAAGGGGGAGAAGGTGATAACGGCGGGCCGTATTTTCCGGAATGATGCTGGTGACCAGAGAATCGGCTTTACCAAGGTCCGCGCGCGGGATGCCGCAGATCTCAACATAGTAGATCAAGATCTTTTCTTCTGCTACCAGTCCCTGTCTTATTAAAACCTGCCCGAGCGGTTCGCCGGTCTTTTCCACTTCAAAATGCACGGTCTCAAGCTGGGCCGTGGTTATGAGCTTGTTCTCAATCAGGTATTCGCTAAGAGTTTTTCTTGACATAGCCGCCATATTATTTTATCCCGGCCAATGCCCGTGAACGGGCCTCCGGTTATTGCTCCTTAAGAAGTTTTTTTACTTCATCAACCAGGATCTCTGATTCAAATGGTTTGGCAATGTATACTTGGGCCCCCGCCTGCAATCCTCTTTGGCGGTGCTCCGCTCCGCCGGCAACCGTTAAAAATATGATGGGGATGCTGGAGGTCTCCGGATCATGGCGAATTCTCCGGCAGACCTCAAATCCGTCGAGACCGGGCATCATAACATCAAGAATGATCAGATCGGGCTTCTCAGTTTTGGATTTTTCGATCGCTTCCAGCCCGTTAATTGCCTTGATGATATCATAACCATAGTTTTCCAATCTCATTTTAACGGCCTCAACTATGTCCGGCTCATCATCCACGATCAATATTCTCGCCATTTGATCCACCTCTTTACGGCATCACGACCCAATTTTATCATATCCTGGATTTTTTACCATTATCAGTTTGACTTTAAAATAATTTGAAATTATAATAATCAGGGGTGTTTGAAAAATGATCCCATTGTCTTTTCTGGACTTTTTAAACGACATAAAAGTGACCATGGCTTTTGGGGCGGCTTTCATTATATTTGGGATCCTGCTGAACTTTGGGATCCGAAGGTCATCGCTTTCTTCAAAGGCCTGGCTCTTCTTTTTTCCCGCGATCCTGGTCCTGACCTTTATAATGTTGCAGGAGTTTCTCGTGGAATACGGCACGTTCACGCCGTTCAAGATGATGATCGTATTATTGAATTTTACGGTCATAACGCTCTTTTTCGCCGGCCTGCTGACGCATTACTTTGAAATATCAAAGAATCAGAAATCCAACAAATAATAAATGCGGTTAATTTTTATGGGCACCCCGAAGCACGCGGCGGTCTGCCTGGAAGCGCTGATCGCGGCGGAGGAGCAGATCATACTGGCGGTCACCCAGCCCGACCGGCCCAAAGGGAGACACCTTCACACTACCCCTTCCCCCGTCAAAGAACTGGCGCAGAAATACAAGATCCCCGTCGAAACTCCGGAAAAAGCGAAGGACGCGGTCTTCATCGATCGGATCCGTTCGCTAACGCCGGACCTGATCGTGGTGGTCGCTTACGGAAAGATCCTGCCTAAGGAACTGATCGATATCCCAAAATTTGGCGCGATCAATGTTCACGCTTCGCTTTTGCCAAAATACCGCGGGGCCGCCCCCGTGCAGTGGGCAATATTAAAAGGTGAAGCGGAAACCGGCGTGACGGTGATGCAAATATCCGAAACGCTAGATACCGGCGACATCATCATGCAGGACAAGTTATTGATCGACCCGAAGGATACGGCTGAAAGCCTGCTCGATAAATTGTTCGACCGCGGCGCGCAGACGCTGCTCTTGGCGGTCGATCAAATAAAAAAAGGAACGGCCGGAAAGACGCCACAGAGAGAAGCTGACGCAACCTTCGCGCCCGCGCTCGCGAAAGAGAGCGGGGAAATAGACTGGAAGAAACCGGCGGTCCAGATCAACAATCGCGTCCGCGCCCTGATCCCCTGGCCGGTCGCCCACACTTTTTACAAAGGAAAAATGCTCAAGCTCTGGTCCGCGAAACCGGTATCGCTTCCGGGAAAATTCCAGCCGGGGGAGATCGTTGATGTAAAGGACGACCTGATCGTCGCCTGCGGAGTGGGGTCGCTTCTGGTACGCGAAGTACAGCTCGAAGGCGGGAAAAAAATGAGCGCACATGATTTTGTGCGAGGACATCGCCTATCCATCGGCGATTCCTTTCCCTGCTAGAGAACAAAACCGATAAAACCCCCAATTAGCAAGGCAAAATTCTGTATTGACAGCCCAACATCTAGTAGCATATAATCCTCAAACCTACTAAATGTAGTAGGTGGAGATGTTTTTAAATGAAATGCCCGGCCTGCGATATAGACAACGATAAAGTTCTCGATTCCCGTCCTACCGAAGACGCCTTAGCCATCAGAAGAAGAAGGGAATGCCTGGAATGCGGCAACCGCTTCACTTCATATGAAAGGGTCGAAGAAAAACCCCTGCTGGTAATCAAGCGCGACGGCCGCCACGAAGAGTTCAACCGGGACAAGATCCTGGCCGGACTGGTCCGCGCCTGCGAAAAAAGGCCGGTCGACCTGGACGTGATCGAGAACATCGTCGACCAGGTAGAGAAAATGGTCCGCAAATCAAATAAGGAGATCAAAACCGCCCAGATCGGCGAGTTCATAATGGAAAGAATGCAGAAGGTTGACCAGATCTCTTATGTCCGCTTCGCTTCGGTTTACCGGCAGTTCACGGATGTCACTGATTTCGTACAAGTCGTAAAGGAGGTTTCAGCATGAGCGTAGTAGCGGAAGATAAATCGTCAAAGTCCCAGGAATTAAATGAACTGATAAAGGCGCGCGCGTCGTCTAACAACGACGCTACCGACTTGGCCCTGTTCGTCAGGACCTCGTCCGAAAGCATCGTGAGCTGGGATCGGGAAAGGATCATCGAGGCGCTGATCAAGGAGACCGAGATCAGCCGCGACATCGCGGAAATAATCGGCCACGAGGTCGAGCGCCAGATCAGTAATTTGAGGATCGGCATCATCACCGCGCCGCTGATCCGCGAGCTGGTGGACGTAAAACTTTTGGAATACGGGTTGGAAGAAGCCCGGCGCAAGCACACCCGCCTCGGCTCGCCGTTATATGACGTAAAGCAGATCATTCTCTCCCCCAACAAGGAGAACGCCAACGTTCCGCACGGGCCGGAAGCGACCAACCTTTCGCTTGCCGAGGGGATCAAAAAAGAGTTCGCCCTGCTCCATGTGTTTTCCCAGGACATCGGCGACGCCCACATGAGAGGAGACCTCCATCTCCATGATCTCGGTTTTATCGATCGCCCTTACTGCTCCGGACAATCCATCGAATATGTAAAGAAGTTCGGGCTCGATCTCCCCAACGCGCTTTCGATCGCCAAGCCGGCCAAGCACGCCGAGGTATTGCTGGCGCAGATGGTCAAGTTCTCGGCCGCTCTGCAGGGCGTGTTCGCGGGCGCGATCGGCTGGGACGCGGTCAATCTTTTCTTCGCGCCGTTCCTGGTGGACATGCCCGACCGTGATGTCCACCAGCTCGCGCAGATGATGATCTACGAATACAGCCAGCAGGCGGTGGCCCGCGGCGGACAGGCGATCTTCTCCGACATCAATCTCTATTACGAGATCCCCAAGCATTTTGAGAACGTGCCGGCGATCGGCCCCGGCGGCCAGTACACCGGAAAGACTTACGGCGAATACCAGAAGGAATCGCAGAAATTCGCCTGGGAGCTGTTTAATGTATATAGAGACGGCGACGGCTCCGGCCGGCCCTTTTTCTTCCCGAAGCCGCTGGTCCATATGACCGAGAAGTTCTTCAAGACCGAAGGGCACGAAAAATTCCTGCGCCACATCAGCGAGGTCGCGTCAGAAATGGGCAATACCTATTTTGTTTTTGACCGCGGCGATACCGCCAAGATCTCCGAATGCTGCCGGCTCTCGTTCAAGCTCGAGCAGTCGGACCTGGATGACGCCAAGGAACCGTGGCGGATGCGCTACTCCGCTCTGCAGAACGTCACCATCAACCTTCCCCGGATCGCGTTCCGGGCCGGCGGATCGGACGAAAAGCTTTACGAATATCTGGCGGACATGCTGGAGATGGCGGCCAAGGCGCACGTCCAAAAAAAGCGCTTCATCGAAGAGCTGCTGGCCAGCGGCAAGAATGGCCCGCTCTCGATGCTTACCATGCAAAGGGACGGCCAGCCTTATCTTAGAATGTTCCGGGTTTCCTACCTGATGGGGATCCTGGGACTTAACGAAATGACGCAGGCGCACATCGGCCAGGAACTGCACGAGAGCAAGGAGGCGCTCAAGCTCGGCCTCAAGGTCATCTCGTTCATGAGGATCAAATGCGAAGAGATGACGAAAAAATACGGCATCCACTTTGTGCTGGAGCAGACCCCGGCCGAGTCGACCGCTTATCGCTTTGCCAAGCTCGATCTTACGCAGTTCACCGGCCAGGCGCGCAACGTGGTCAAGGGCAACTTCGAGACGGGAGAGATGTATTATTCTAACTCGACCTACTTCAACGTCTCTTGTGCCATGAACCCGATCGACCGCGTCCAGCAGGAAGGGCTCTTCCATCCGTTGATCGACGCCGGCGCGCTGACCCACGTCTGGATGGGCGAGAGCAAGCCCAATCCCGACAGCATCGCCAATTTCGTGATCAAGACCATGCGCGAGACCCAGAACAGCCAGATCGCGTTCTCCCCCGAATTCACCTCGTGCAACGACTGCGGAAAGATTGTCCGCGGTTTAAAGGACAACTGCCCGAGCTGCCAGTCCCAAAACATCGACGGCATCACCCGCATCACCGGATATTTCTCCAAGATCTCCGGCTGGAACAAAGGGAAGCGCGCGGAACTGAAGGACCGTTACCGCTCGTCGGAGTACTTCAATGCCCGCTGATACCATCGCGCGCGAAGCGACCGACCTTTCGCTTTTTGTCCGGACCTCGACCGACAACATCGAGGCCTGGGACCGGGGAAAAATATCCGAGGCGCTGGTGCGGGAGACCGGGCTCAAGCCGGAGATCGCGAACATCATCGGGGTCGAAGTGGAAAAAGAGATCATGGGGCTTAACCTTACCAACATCACCGCCCCGCTGATCCGCGAACTGGTGGACGTAAAACTCCTCGAATACGGGCTGGAAGAGGCGAGAAGGAAGCACACCCGCCTCGGCTCGCCGGTGTTCGACGTCAACAAGATCCTGTTCCATAAGAACAAGGAGAACGCCAACACGCCGCACACTCCCGAAGCCACCAACCTCACCCTGGCGGAGAATATAAAGAAGGAATTCGCTCTGCTTAACGTGTTCTCGCCTGACATTGCCGACGCGCACATGCGCGGGGACATCCACCTGCACGATCTCGGATTTATCGACCGCCCCTACTGCTCGGGACAGTCGATCGAATACATAAAGAAATTCGGCCTTGACCTGCCGGACGCTCCCGCATCCGCCCGTCCGCCCGAAGACGCGGAAGACCTGATCTCGCAGATCGTAAAGTTCTCGCTCGCTCTCCATGGCCACTTCGCCGGTGCGATCGGCTGGGACGCGGTCAATATGTTCATTGCTCCCTTCATCGTCGGCATGAACAAGGAACAGCTGCGCAAGCTCGCCCGCCAGCTTATAACCGAATTCTCGACCGTCGCCATCTCCCGGGGAGGACAGGGACTGTTCTCGGACCTGAACGTCTATTACGAGATCCCGAAGCACTTCGAGAATACCCCCGCCATCGGCCCGGGCGGAAAGTACACCGGAAAACCTTATAAGGATTACAAGAAGGAATCACAATCGTTCGCTTACGCGATGTTTGAGATCTACGCCGAAGGCGACGGGGCCGGAAGGCCGTTCTTTTTCCCGAAACCCCTCCTCCACATGACTGAAAAATTCTTTACCGAAGAGGGGCACGAGGATTTTCTCCGCGCGGCTTCGGATGTCGCGGCAAAAATGGGAAATACCTATTTTGTTTTTGACCGCGGTGAGACCGCCAAGATCTCGGAATGCTGCCGGCTCGCTTTCAAGCTTGAATATTCCGATCTACAAGACGCCAAGGAGCCCTGGAGAATGAGGTACTCGGCCATCCAGAACATAACCATCAACCTGCCCCGGATCGCCTATCTGGCAGCGGGCGATGAGGAGCAGCTGCTAAAGTTCCTTGAGTCCCGGCTTGACATGGCCGCGCGGGCGCACAAACAAAAGAGGATCTTCATTGAAAAGCTCCTTGCGGAAGGCTCCGAGGGACCGCTTTCGCTTCTGGCCATGAACCGCGACGGGGAACCTTATTTGAGACTGCGGCGCGTCACCCACCTGGTAGGGATCCTGGGGCTCAACGAAATGGTCCAGTCCCATACCGGCTTTGAGCTGCACCAGTCTCCCGAAGCGCTAAAGCTCGGCCTTAAGATCGTTTCTTTTATGAAGATAAAATGCGAGGAACTCTCTGAAAAGTACGATCTCCGCTTCGTGCTCGAGCAGACCCCGGCCGAGTCGACCGCCTACCGGTTCGCCAAGCTCGACCTCCAGCATTATCCGGATAAAACGGTGAAAGTGATAAAAGGAGACCTTAGCAAGGGAGAGATCTATTACACCAATTCGACCTATATTAATGTTTATCATCCATTGAACCCGATCGATCGGGTAACACAGGAAGGCCTATTCCATCCGCTGATCGACGCCGGGGCGCTGACCCACATCTGGCTGGGCGAAAGCCGTCCGGACGCCGAAAGCATCAGTAATTTCGTGGTGAAGGTGTTCCGTGAAACGCAAAGCAGCCAGATCGCTTTTTCCCCCGAATTCACGGTCTGCAATGACTGCGGAAAGACCGCGCGCGGGCTTTTGGACCGCTGCCCTTTCTGCCGGTCCGAAAAGGTGGAAGGGATCACCCGCATCACGGGTTATTTTTCGAGAATATCGGGCTGGAACAAGGGAAAGATCGCCGAGTTAAGAGATCGGCACCGGACCCCAAATATTTAAGGAGAAAAGATATGGAAGTTAAAATTTTCGGCAAACCGGGATGCGAGTACTGCAAGACCACAATAAAGAAGTTCGAAACTTTTTTTGACCGGTGGTCAATCGACAAGAACATAATTCCGCTCTTATTTTTTGATATGGAGCAGGTCGACGGACTGGCCGAGGGCGCTTTTTATTCGGTTTCCAAGATCCCCTCGACCATCATTGAAAAGGATGGGAGGATCCTCGCCCGCTGGGACGGGCAGGTGCCGCTGTCAGAAGAATTTAAAAAGTATTTCGAGGCTTGATTATTATTGCGTCGCCGACCGACTGCTCGTAACCGTTGGCCGGGCGGTTCACCACCGAACCGTTTATCACCATCGTGGTCGATCCTCCCCCATCCAGGTTAAGAGCCTCGACCGCGCCCAATGATTTTAAAAAGTAAGCCAGCTCGGTGAGGCTCATGCCGATGCTGAAGCCCTCTCCTTTTTTGATCTTCCGTCTCGGCTTCCCGTCAACCGTCACGAACAGCAGTTTCCCGTCATCGGTGATGCCCACCGCCGTCCGCGCCGCCCTCCCCCGCGCCACATCGGGCCGGAACTTTTCTTCATATTTTGAGATATAAACCGTCCCGTTCTTAAGCAGGCGGGGCCCGCCTCCGATCAGGTGCACGGCCTTTCCGGTAATAGAGGATGAATACGGGATCAGATTGATGACCGTTCGGATGTCGTCTCCGGTTTTTACCGCCGAAGAAAGGATCTCCGCGTACAGCGAGCCGGCAGAAAGGACATAGCCGTTTTCCGGGATGCGCGAATTGCCGATCCGGGTCCCGGTAACTTTGCCGTCGACCACCGTTATATCAAAACCGCTGCTGTCGGTCTCGGTAAGGTCTCCGTAATTGTGGTTGTAGATGATGATATCTTTTTTCTGGTCACGCGGTTCGTTGATCCCGGTTATTTCATATTTGGCCCCGCTATATTCAAAGTACGAATCCATTATGATATTATCGATATAACAGCTGTTGTCTTCGGTCAAAATCAGGGAAGTGCGGTCGGAGATCGGGTAAGAGACCGGGTCTCCGTTCACCATCAGGACGCCCAGCGGACGCCCGGAACCGGAAAAATAAGTGGCATTGACCGCGGCCGCCGCTCCGTTATGTGAGGCGATCTCGCTGGTCCGCTCGCGGTAAAAGTGCTTGCGCGTTTTTTTGGCCCAGGGCATTAAGAAATCAAAGAACGATCCTTTCGGCTGGGCGATCGCGGGAAATATATCGGCCTTTTTGGGGTCCACTCTTAGCACCTGCGCCGAGGTGTACCCGCTCTCCCCGCCTCTTATGACCCGGTAATATTCGATCGCGTCGGTGATCGTGCCGCCGTGCTCGGTCTTGTTGAAAATGCGGCCGAAGTCGATCACCAGGCGGCTCGGACCGCCCATGGGGAACAGGTTAAAAGAGACCGGATAGAGGATGGGGATGGAAGCGAACACGTAATCGCCCGACCGCTTCAGCTCGACGTTTTTGACCACCCAGTCGTTGATCTCGATATTATCGGTAAGCTTTGGGGAAACTTCGCAGGACGGGAACGCGATGGTCAGCGTGCCTTCGGTGGTCACCACTCCGTAATACGCCTGGCCGTCAAAATCAAATACCACCCGTACTTTTTCCGGATAA
>CAIYXV010000099.1 GCA_903930225.1 uncultured bacterium
ATGCCCTGGGAAAGTGAATCGAAAAATACCCTTAAATCAATCCTAACCACCCATAGGCCTAACCACCTTTTGATTTTGATCGGCCCCGAAGGCGGCTTTTCGCAGCACGAAGCGGACAAGGCGAAAGCGGCCGGATTCAAACAGGTCTCGCTCGGAAAAAGGATACTAAGATGCGAGACCGCCGCACTCGCCGCCCTATCGCAGATCTATTATCAGCTTGAGGATTGACCGCCGGTCCCGGTTCAGAACTCGAATTCGTTGGTAACGATCATTGGGGTTTTGAAATCGGCGTAGCGGTAATCCACCTTTTTTATGATCTTCAGCACGTCATCGATAAATCTATTGATCCTCTCATCCGTTTTGGTGCGGCCGAGATAAGAATGGCTGACCCACAAAATCATGACCGATTCCGGCGGGTTCTTCAATAACGGCGAGGGCGAAGCCATTACGTCGGGGGAAACCTGGATCTTTACACTGAACTTGATCTTTCCGGGATCTTCCTTGAAAGTATTGGAATAGACCTTCCCCATCGCTTCCGCCTGCAGGCTTATCAAATATTTGATCCTATCGTGCGCGGAAAGGATATGCGTTGTCTTCTCATACAGCTTGCAGTCCACGCTGGCAAGATTACCCCTCAGGTCCACTTCTTTCTTATCCGATCCCTTTGTTTCTTTCACCGGCGCGCACATTACCCTGGGATCGGCAATGATCCCGGAAAATTTAAAAACTCCGTCGTCTATGCATTCGTTCGGGTCGATCCGGCACAGCGCCGATCGAAGATCCGAGTCGTCTTCGGATTTATCGAGAATTTTAATCATCAGCATTTTGGGGGTAACAACGCCGGTAAGCTCAAAAGTATAGCTTAATGCGTTCCGGTCCTCTGTCTCAAGCGCGGCAAAAAGCTCTTTTATGGTCGGCAGGCATCCTTTGTTCTTGTATGATGACCGGAATTTTTCCGGAAGATTCCCCCCGTCGGCAAAAGCGTTTTCAACATCAAGATAATCAAGCAGCCTTAAAAGATCATTTAACGCTTTTTTCGTTTGCGGCGGGACCGGGAGCGCGTCCGTTTTTTCCAAAGCTTTCTTCAGGTCATCGCTGCTTTTCGGTTTATTCAGGACCGTTTTATATATGTCGGAAGCTTTCACTTCGGTGTCGTCGGGGCACAGGTCGGGGTCGTTATTGCAAAAAGCGGATATGATCTTTTTTACATCCTGATGATTTGAATTGATCGTCCGCAGCAGCTTTTTTGCCGCCGGGATGTAGCCATCCTTCCGGACCGTGTCCGTTAAGCCTTCGGACTCGAACGGCGAAGTTTCACCCTCAAGATAGCCGGTAAGGCTGTAATGGTCAAGCAGCGAGAACAGCGCTTTGACATTCTCGATATTCTTGAAAGCGACCATTCAATCTACTTCAGGGGCGCGTAATCCGCGACGCAGGCATCCGCCTCGGCCTGGGTAGCTTTGCCTCCGCAACCGGTTTCGCACTTCGTCTCATCGGCTGAGGCGAGTTTCAGCTTGGGATCGCTGCATTTGTCTTTCGCGTATTTTTTTGCGTCAAAGGCTGGCTTCGGGTTCGCGCTGTCGCCTGTATCTTTTTTATCCGTGGGCGGCAGCGGTGGCGGAGGAACCGCGATCGGCGGCAGGACCGCCGGCTTATCGGGAGCTTTCGGTGCTTCCGGTTTCGGCGCGTTTGCGATATTAGCCTTCAGAACTTCAAGCGAAGGCATGGGCTGTTCCGGCTGGCTTGCCGTCTTGATCTTGTTATAAGAATAAGCCATGATCACGTCCACCAGGCTTCTGGTCAGTTTGGCCATGCCGTTGATCGACTTTATCTCGACTTCATCAAGTTCTTTACCCTTGATCGCGGCCATCGCACAGGCGAGCACATATTTAGCCATCGCCATTACCGCCGGACCGATCACCTGGGCCTTGATCTCGGCATCGTACTGCTTCTTGAACTGATCTTTGTCCTTTATGCTCGAATAAGCGGCGATCGATGCCCATTTGGGGTCGATATCGTCGACCAGCGAAGTCATGACGGACAATGAATCGAGCAGGTCCTTGGCGATCTGCGTGCCCTGGTTCGAAGCTTTCACCGGGACCCCCTGCGCTATCATCTGATTGCGGCCGACGCCGATCTTTACGATCCTTAACTTATCCGGCGACATCTTGTAGATGTTCGGCAGGTAATCGGATTTTAACTCTTCTTCATTTTTAAACGCCAGGACGTCTTTCCCGCCTACATAAACCGCGATCGGAGCAACATCGCCCGATCCGACTTCCGTTGCTACCGGCAGCTTGTATCCATACTGTCCGTTGCCGGTGCCGGCCGAAGGAGTATAGATATTGCCGTCCACTTCTTTTGCCGCATCGTTGATGTTTGAAGGTACCGCCCCGAGAGTATACTCCGCGTTAAGCTTGCCGGCCTTGAACTGGATGACGTAAGCCGCGACCCGGCTCGCGTCAAAAGCAACCTCGCTGCCGCCAAAAAGCATACGCGCCATCGGATCGGCAAAGATCGAATCCTTATCGGTCGCGATCGTCTTTGCTATCGCGATCTTTAAATCGCCTTTTGCCGGGCTCGGCGCTACGGTCGCGAGGTCTCCCTCGTATCCGCGGTAATAATCGCTGTCGTGCTTGTTCGGTTTATCCGCCGCGCCAAGGGTGACATTGAGGTTCAGCCCGACCACCCCGCCCTTCTGGGGAGGCATTCCCGAGTTAGCATCATAGTCCAAATTCTGGTATCCGCCGTAAAGGTCTATTCCAAACGTGGCCAGGCCTTTAATGAACGGTATGCCTTCTACGCCAAATCTTCCAACTGCCCGATGGCTCAATCCGTTATTGAGATTCTCCGCCCTATAATCCAAGCCGGCAATCAGGTTGGCCCAGCTTGAGATCCTCGGTGAGCGGTAATCAACGGCCAGGCTCCCTTCGTTATGGAATTTATCCATAACCGTCATGTCGCCGTAAAGCCAGAAGCTTCCAACTCCGTAAGGTAAAAGATCGAACATTGCCGAACCATAAAAACCGTGGCCGGCGTTATATTGGAATTTAGCGTCCGGGCTAAATGGATTGAACCTTGTCTCCATCCTGCTCATTACGCGCTGATATCCAGCCGTAAACGACATCGGAAAAGGAGTCGCAAACGACAACCTTGGTCCCGCGTTAAAAGCGCCTCTCATCCAGCCAAGATCGTTTACATTGCCTACGCCATACGATCCGCCGGTATCAAGCCCCAGCTGGGTGTTGCCAAAATTATAGATCAGTTCGCCGGCATTTGCCTTTACGTTAAAGCTGGTTTCGTTCGGATTGGGGTACATGGGAATGGAGGTTTTGTACGACAAACCGTTCAAGCGCAGTGAAAACTCCGGAAAATAGCTGGGAGTTATGTTTCTCCCCATCACATACGCGCCATATTGATGTTTTGAAGCGCTTGGAGTTTCAGCGTTGTCGGTGGTCTTTTCAACCGGCGAGTATTTCGCGTCATAAGAATAGTACGGTCCAAACCTGAACTGATAGTTGGAGGTATGGAACCGGTCCCAATCCGCCGCTATTCTGACCCCGCCGTTAATGGTGATCGGCCCGTCAACCACGCCGATCGTTTTTGTATCCAGGTCGCCGGGAGTGCTCGATATCCCAAAATTGCCGTTAAGCGTTAACCGCGGCATACCGGGATTGCGGCGCAGCCAGTTGTCATAAGTATAGCTCCAGCTGTCGGGTTCGGCGGTCGCGGTCGCAACGGCGCTGTTCGAATCGTCGGCGATCTTCTTTTTGGTCCCTTCGTTAAGCGTGAAATCCACCGACGGGCTCATATCCAGGATCGCCTGCAAAGTGTTGCGCACACAGACCAGCGCGCTGGAACGAAGCTTCGGATCGGTAACGTCCTTGCACTCCTTTCCTTCCGCGTTGCATTCAACCGTCTTTACCGCATTGATCCTATCACGGGTAACAGGACGCAGTTGAGTATCAAGCTCCTGCTCGATGCCGGGTATATCCTGATCGATCAGCACTTTTAGCGTCTCCGATCTCTTTTTCCCTTTGGGGGCGTCCGCAAATTTCTTAGCAACATCTTCCGAAAGTGTCTTTTTAACAGCATTATATTCCACTACCGTTTTGTCCCAAAGATCGCATCCGTCCTTTAAATACGCGGCGTATTCCGCGATGTTATTGGACCAGTCTACCAGGAGGTTTTCGGGTATCGAATTTTTCTTGGTCGGGATAAACGTCAGTATCTGTTTAATTTCAGGACGTTTTAATGCAAAAGCGAGCGATTCCTTTATCTTTGCTATGCGGTCAGCCGTAAGATTGTATTTAACTACGCCCTTATCGGCCAAAACTTTTGCCATGATCTTGTCAACGATCTTGTCTATTTCTTTGTCGTAGTTGCCGTCATTCTTTATGCGTCCGGCCTTTAAATAGGGGAAAATGCTGTTAAAAACAGTGTTTCTGATAGCATCGTCGGGGTCCTGCGCCAGAATATCCTTCAACACCTGGATCTTCTCGCCCATCGTTACCAGTTTAACAAGGTCGTCAATTACCGATATTTCTTTAGCAATAACGTCCTCGACCTGCTTTTTCTGAGCCGGGGTGCTGGCTACGATCTTCTGAAATTTAACACTACCGCAAGATAATTCTTCGCCGCCCATTTTACACTCTCCTTAGTTCCTTAATAATTTATTCCGGGATCTCGCGCTTGGGAGGAGCCGCTGGTATCCCTGTCGGTTGCGGAGGTACCACGGTGCCGGTCCCTGTAGGAGCTGGCCTCGTCCTGCCCGTATTCTTTTTCTCTTTAACCGTCAACTCCATTGAATACACCGTCTCTCCATCATGGATGTCCACAATGTGCTTGCCGATCTTGGCGTTGTACTTGGCGGAAATATCGAAGCCAAGGTTCGACCCGGTGACTTTGATCGAATCAGCTAAAATCGATACTCCCAGGTTGGCATCGGCCAGCGTGACGAACACTTTTTCCCTGCCGTTCTTAAGCGTCAATTTATTGGTAAGATCGACCGTCACCGTCGCGCCCTGCTCCATTTCCCCCGCCGGAAGGGCGGTGATGGTTGGCGGAGGGCAAACCGTCGCCGGTCTTGCGACCTCTCCGCCGAACCCGGCACAGATATTAAGCGGGGTCCGGATAAGCTGTTTCCCGTCCGGAACGCTCGCGGTTATGTGTTCGCTCCACCAGCCGAGCGCTTCATCGGCATTGGCCGCGCCCGGATTGGCCTGTTCAAGTTTCTTCTGCGCCGCGGCGATCATGTCTTTTGTGGGATTCGCAATGCCGCAGACATTGTTAAGTATCTCTTTTGAGGCGTCTTCAAAACTTCCGCCCTTTACCGCCACGATCGTGGTCGGGGTTTCGACCTTGGCGCATCCGGTCAAAGAAGCCAGCGCCGCCAGGCCGAGCATCGGGGACACGCGCAAAGCCGCGCCCAGCGTGACCGATCGCGCTATGTTCTCCAATCCTCTAACCACGAAGTTATCTCTTATAAAACCTACCTTGCTCATTCTTTCGATCATGTCATTTTCTCCTTTTTACTAAGACAATATGATCCCTACCATATATTTATCGTATGATTGTCCAAGAAATTTCAGGCGATTTTATTTTTTATGCGGGATTATTGATCGGGCTTTTCAGGTTGATCGGTCTTTTCGGGAAGGACTTCAAAAGAGGATGATCCCACGGGACTGCCATCGATCGTTACCGAGACCGCGTATTTCCCGGGTTTAGCGTAATATAGGTTGGCAGTAAAACCGATCGTATTGGCGCCCTTCCAGGCAATATCAACCGGCGAGATACCTGAGCCCGCTGAAATAGACACATCGGGGCTGCCCTGCGTTTCTATCTCGCCTTTCAGCTTTATTATGATCGGGACTTCGATCCCTGTCCTCGCGCGCATCGGTGACATGGAGGCGATGGATATTTTATCGTTCTTTTTTCCGGCGGAGCTCGATCCGGAAGCACCCGCAGAAGGGATCTTCGGCTGAACCGTGCCGGACGGTTTTGAGGTGTCATCGGCCGCCGGCTTTTGCGGGGCCGGAACGGACAAATACGCCATCGAGCGCGCGCGCAGTTTTACCACCGGTGCGCAATAGCTGTCGGACATGCCGCAGAAAGCATTGCGCACTCCATTGGTCGCCGAGATCGGCGTGGGGGCGTTGCCGTTCAATTCCTGTAAAAGCTCCGCGAACTGGTCGGTGCCGTAGATCGCGTTCGAGAGCACCTTCCAGCCGTTGTTCCCTTTTATTTTCCCGTAGGTCAGGTTCAGGACCTGAAGCCGGCTGTTATCGAGGACCGAGTTTACCACGAACGGATATTCTTTTTCGAAGGCTTGTTTCTGATCCGGCGAGAATTTATATGTAACCGCCGGGAACTTGTTGTCGCAGCCGGCCAGCAGAAGGCCGGGACCGGCCAGGGCCAGGCCAAGCGTCATGACCCTGGTCATGCCGCCAAGCCTGGCGCCTAAGCTCGAAAGTATCCCTATTCTATTAGTTGGGTAAACTGCCACTACTAGTACACGCTCGCTTTAAGGGTCGGCCTTGAGATCTCAAATTCGAATCCTTTGTCCCAGGACAGAAGGTCGTTGATCGCCTTGGCCGCCATGCTCGTCTTGCTCATCATCTCAACCGCTTCGGCGCGGGAGACTTCTTCTTTCGGACGCAGTCTCTTGCCGTCTATGTAGTTGAGCATTCCGGAGTCCTTGGCCGCGGCAACGTAGCGCGACGCCCAGTGTTTGGTCGGTACGTCACTGTACGGAGCCACTTCAGGCTTGGTCGCGACCATTCCGTCGAACCGGGCGAGGATCGCGATCGCTTCCGCCTTGTTGACGCGGTTGTTGGGACGGAATTTCTTGTCCGGATAACCCTGGATCATTCCCATTCTCTGCGCGGCTTCGATATAGTTTGCCGCCCAGTAGCTAGCTTTAACGTCTTTGAACACCTGTCTGGCATAGCCCGGGAGCTGCACGCCTCTAGCGCGGACCATCAGGGTCGCAAGCTCTGCCCTGGTCAGCGCGCGATCGGGTTTGAAAGTGCCGTCCGGATATCCCTGGACCAGTCCGACCGTGCTGGTATGCTCGATCGGTTTCTTCGCCCAGTAACCCTGGCCGACATCCGAGAAGCTCATAAGCCTCAATATCTTGCGGCTGTCTTTTACCACCGCTTTGCCGTTAAAGTCCTGCGCCTCGACCACGATCAGCTTTTTGCCGACCTTGTCGACCGGCACGGTCGCCGAGAACTTTCCGGTGGGATCGACCGGGGCGTTAACCCCGTTGATCTTGACCGGGAAGGCCTTGACATTGCCTTTTACGGTTCCGGTGACGGCAACGTTGTCGGCGTAAATAATGGACTGGTCGGCCGGAGTAAGGATGGTAAGATCAAGATTGGTCTGATCTTCGGCCTTCTTTTCCGGTCCGACGTAAGAAACCGAGAAATAATGGGTCGTATTATCGGCCAGCGACCCGTAGGGATGATAGGCATAATCAAATTCCATGCCCGCGATCTTGAGCCCTACCCCCGCGGTGGGATTGGTCTCCACTCCGCCGGGCGTGATGTCCTGGTCCAGACCGGCGCGGAACGCAATGTTCGACACCGGGAGATACTCAACACCGGCATGCACGGTGGACGGACGGTATTTAGCCATGTCGGTATCGAATAATATATTGATCTTCTGGGTCTCGGTCGGATTTACGGTAACCCTGGCGCCTGCCTTGATCACCGGCAGCAGGGTGTTCTCCACGCCGTTCCCCGAAGCGAGCTTGGTGTCAAACGGGTTCTGCGCGGTGATGCCGAGGGACAGGTTGTCGGTGGGAGAATAGATCGCTCCCAGATCGACGCCCAATCCGGTGGCGGACGCGGCTTCAACCGATGAGTTCCCGCTGCCGCCCTGGCTGTAGTACTTCGCGCTGGCGCCGAAAGACATTTTGGCGTCTTCAAGATTGAGACCGTATGAAAGGAACATGACCGAACTGCCCCAGTTGGCGGAGCCGGTCGAATTGCCGAGCGAATCATACAATCCTATGCCGGAAACGCTGGATACGACCGCGCCGGCGCCGATCGCCGAATTCTTGGTGTACGGATAAGCTCCTCCGAGAACTATATAATTAACGTCACCGATCACGTTGGAATACATGCTGGTGACCTTGGGCCCGTCTATTTTACCCAGACCGGCCGGGTTGACAAATATGCCGTCGCCGTTCTCTGCCAGCGCGACGTAGGCCTTGCCCATTCCCAGTGGTCGGGCGCCGACGCCGATGTGCATGGGATCGGCCACGATCAAATTATCCGCGGCAAAAGCCGGCAGTGCTATCGTCAGCAGCAGGATCAATCCGAGTGAAAATTTTTTCATTTTATTTGCCCTCAGGTATATATCGTTAAATTTATTCATTGATTTCACCGCCGCTTACTTATTGATCACAAGGATCTTTCCCTTGTTGATCAGCTTACCGGAACCGGCGTCGACTATTCGGTAAAGGTACACGCCGTCCCCAACGATCTCATTGTAATTATTCTTTCCGTCCCACTGCACGGTCATCGTGCCGGCGGTGTTGGTCCAGTCGATCCGGTCGATCTGCCTTGCGGTCATATCGTAGATGCGGATCGATCCGCTCTGCGCCGAACCGGGCGAGAATATAATATTGGTCACATCGCCCCTGAGTGGGTTGAACGGATTCGGATAGTTGTAGGTAACCCCCGCTCCGGCAGTAGCCGACGCGGTGACCTCAAAGGTCACGCTGTTGTCCGAAGCCACGCTGTCGGACCTTACGATATTGACGGTCTTGGTCCCCGCCCCCATTCCGGGCAGCGACATGGTGATCGTCGTATCAGACCACGAAGTGATCAGCGAATTGGTGTCCGACGATTTGACGGAGGTCATCGCCCCGCCTCCCATAAAGTTGACCGAACCGCCGGTAACGCCGCTAGGCAGGAAATTGGATCCAGTAATCGTTACCGTTATTTTCTCGCTTCCGGTCGAGGGCGTGATCGATACGATGTGCGGCGTATTGCCGGAGGTCGCGTTGGTCGCGATCACATCGTCTATCAGCACTCCGGTGCTCGAAGCCGCCGTGCCGGAGAATACGAACTGGTATTCGGTGACCTTGGTCCAGTCAAGATTGGCATCGCCGGAAGTGGTCCCGGTGACGCGCGTCATCTTGGTCTGGAAGCCGGTTATCCTGTATTCCGTCCAGGAGGTCGATGAAAGCGGTATGGCATCGGCATCCGAGACCGCGAAATTGGTGCCGTCCGCGTCCTTGACCTGGAATTTCAGTTTATTGGCCGAGCCGTCGCCTTTTACCCAGAAGGCGACATCGCTGTAGCCGCTAAGGTCAAGAGTCTTGACCAGTGTCCCTCCGAACCCTCTCCACGCTTCCGTTGTCGCGGGATAGACCGTGTTCATGGCGTAGGTCCCGCTATGCTTGTCGGTAGTGATCCGGTTAGCGGTCGGATTGTACGCCACGCCGGGCGCGAACACGTAGTAGCTCGAAACCTGGTTGGACGAATTGCCCGCCGCTCCCTCGTAATCGTCGATTGTGATCGAGGTAGCCGTGCTGGTCCCGGACGTTGTCACCGTAAATATCTGTCCCGTCGCGGTTTCCGAACCGGTAGTTACCGAAACGTTCCTCGGTCCGGTGGTCGCCGAAGCGGAGATCGCCACCGTATTGGCGGTGATCTGCGTCGCGCTGACGAATGTGATCGAAGAGACCGAGATGTCGGCGCCGCCGAAGCTCACTATCGAGGAAGCGGTAAAGTGAGTATTCGTCCCGACTATGGCGACTGTGGTCAGTGTCTGTCCCTGTTGGCCGCTGTTGGGCGTCGCGGAAGTAAGCGTCGCCGGCGGCAGGGCCGTCACGTTAAGGGTGACCGCTACCGAGCTGTTGCCGCCGTTGGAAGTAATACTTATTGTATCGGTGTATTGCCCCACTGAAAGTCCCGCGATATTGGCCGAAACGGTAATCGTTGAAGGAGCCGTACCCGAAGCTGGATTAATGGTAAGCCATGACTGGGTCTTGGTCGCGCTCCAGGTGAGCGTGCCGCTTCCGGTATTGGTAATACTGACATTCTGATTGGCCGGATTGGAAGTGTTGACCTGCGCGTTGAACGTCAGCGTGGCCGGGGTGGCGCTCAAAACCGGCACCGGCGCCGCGGTAACAGTAAAGATATTTCCGGTCGCGGTCTCGCCGCCGGTAGTAACGGAAACCGATCTTAAGCCGGCCGCCGCACCCGCCGCGATAACTACGTTATTGGCGGTGACATGGGTCGCATCGGTATAGGTTACCGATCCAACAGTGATATTGGCACCAAAACTTATGACCGATGATGCCGTAAAATGAGTATTTGTGCCAACTATAGCAACAGTAGGAAGGGTCGCTCCCTGCATGCCGCTGTTTGGCGTGGCGGAAGATAAAGATACCGGCGCAATCGGAGTACCCGTTGAAAAACTGGCCGGTTTATATGTATAGGAAATTCCGGACATAGCCGCAGAAATTGTTGAAATGCCATAGTTACCGGTCGGAGTACCGCTGCCGTTCCAAGTTTCCCAGGCGACTATGTAAACATAATGTCCGGTTGGGATGCTGACGCCCGATTTGGTAAAGGTTCCGGCCGCGCTCAATGTCCCGGTCGAGATTACGCTGCCGCCGGATGAAGGAGCTCCGGTCGAAGGATTTGGCGCGCTTACCGATCCGCTGGTATTGTCGATGACCTGGACAAAAGCTCCCGACGCAAGGTTCGCGGCCGAGCTGTTCAGGATCGGGTTCGCGGGAACGTTGCTCGGACTGCAGGAAACGGTCACGACCGCCGCCTGCGCCGCAGAAGCCAAAACCAGCACTATCATCAACCCTCCGATTATTCCAAATATCTTTTTCATCTCTTTATCCTCCTTACTTACCGTGACTGCGTCCAGCTATAGCTTGCTATAGTTGGTTCTGTTAACATATATCCTCGACCAGGCATCAGCACCAAGGTTGCGGGTTGCGCGTTCGTGTCAACCCAGGTTGAAGCCGCGCTGTGCAACGCGTAATTGTTGCCGATGATCGCCGCGTTGGCGTCGATCAGGGCCGACTGCGCGCCGGTCAGAGCGCTGTCGCCGTATGACAGGCCGTTCAATCCGGTCTTGGTATCGGCGATCGGAGCCGGTATCGGGAGCGCGCTGCCGATCCAAGAAAGGGCCGGGTTGCTCGAAGCGTCCATTCCTCCCGAGATGGTCCGGTTGCTGGTCGTTTCAAGGACCTTGCCGACCACCGTCATATATTTGGTATTGAGCGTCGTATAGACGAACGCGTATCCCTGGTTAAGGTTGTCAAGTGCTGGCGTGCTCGGAATGTCCTGCCAGCTGCCGCCGGTATAGATCTTGCCGGAAGTGATCGCAAAACTGTTGTCGACGACCGCGATCGCATCGTTCTCCTGCGGCTGGGAACCGAACACGGAGCTCAAGCTCGTGCTTGATGTCACCAGCGGAATGGAGATCAGGGCTCTTTCCGGTTGAGAATCGGACGGACCGACCGCAATGTCGAACTTGCCGGCTACATCCGCCGCCAGCATGGCGTTGGTGAGAGCGGTCCCGGTCTTTACCACTTTATAATATTTTTGAGTTCCCTGCCCTACCTGAGTGTTGTCAGTTTGCGGGCTTGAAACATTGTTGAAGGACTTCGTCCACTTGGTAGCATCAGTGGTAAAGACCCCGGTAACCGCATCCCACGACCCGGAAACTGTGTAAATATCCGCATTCCCAACATACGAATCATTATACACCCAGCTTATCGTGACGGCCGAGCCGACCGTGTCCGCCGCGCGCGCGATGGTGGTTGTGACCTCGCCAGACGAGGTTGGAGGAGTGTATCCGCCCGCCGCGACGAAGTCCACATACACATTCGCCGTTGACGCCGCGTTGCCGGTGAAAACAAGCTGATAATTGGTGATCGCCTGCTTGTTCAGCGTGGCTCCGCCCGCCTTAGGCATTCCGCTTGAATCTATTTCCACAAAATCGGAAAGCTGCAGCGTGTACTTGGTCCAGGTGGCATTGGAGGTCGGTACGTTAACCTTCTGGTTGCCCGATCCATCCACCGCGGCAAAGTTCTTGCCTGATACGTCAGTGAGCTGTACTTTGATCTTTCCTCCCGAGGCATCCGCGCTCTTGACATATAAGTATAAGGTCTTGAAACTGCTGATATCCTGCATGGTGGTAAGCGTGCCATTGAACCCACGGTAACCGGCCGCGGAAAGCACATAGGTCGTCGAACCGGCTTTATCTCCCTCGTACTTTTCGGCTTCGGTCGTGGCAAAAGTTATGTCCGATAAGCTCGGGAACATGGCATACCCGCCCGGATATATGACCGCCGCACCCTCGTAATCATCGATTATCTCTGATATCTCACCCGAGGAATCGGTGATCGTGAACCCTTTGGACTTGGTGATCGTCTGCAGGTCGGGATTGGTTACGACCACATCCCACTTGCCCACTACTTTGCCGGTGATCGGCAATTTAACGGTAAGCTTGGTCGCCGAATCAAACGTCACAACGCCTGTGATATCGGGCTGGCCGCTCTTCTTTAAGACCGCGGTCGCTCCGCTCTGGAAGTTGGTCCCCTTGATCACAACATTTATGTCCGCGGTGTTGGGCGCCACGTTCGGTATGATCTGTGTGATGGTGGGCGCGCCTGCCGGGATCACGTTAAAGGTCACGTCATTATTGCTGGTAAATGTATTCACATTTGCAGAAACGAGCTTCAAACCGGCGGCTAACGCCAGAGGAACTGTTATCGTTACCTGGTCGCTGCCGTTGGTCCCGTCGGGATCGTCCCCGTTCTGCCGCGAGATCGTGCCTGATCCCGCGCTGGTCGCGTCAAAATATATGGTGCGCGAACCCTCGAGCGCGGTGCCTTCCACCGTCGCCGTAATGTTGGGATTACCTGAATTGGGCGAGATCCCGTAAATATGCGGTTTAATATTAAGATTGACCGTATTCGAAGCGACGCTGCCCGCGGTAACTATGATCGCGTTTGCCCCGGCGTTGATAAAGTTAGAATTACGCCGGCGAGGTAGGCCGATCTCGATTGAGGTATCGCTCCAGGAATATACCTGAAGACCGGAACTGCCGGATGCGTCCCTGATCCTGATCCCTCCGACAGTCACATTGTTGGTCGCGGTATCGCGCGAACCGTCGCCCGGATCGGTTCCGAAACCGGAACCGACGATCCTGATAGTGTCATAAATGATCGCTTCGGTCGTGTCCACGTAGATCAATCCGGCTTTCGCCTGCAGTTTGGTTATGGTCGGGACCTCAACTGTACTTACAGTATAGGTCAAGCTGTTGCTGCCGCGTGAATTGACATTGGCGGTAACCGACTTTGCTCCCGCCGTCAGTGAAGCGGGAACGGTCACGGCAACGTTATCTGTTCCATTCGCGCCGTCCGGATCGTCGCCGGTTTCCCTGGTGATCGTGCCGGAGCCGGCCGAAGTTGCGTCAAAGGAAACGGTCCGTGAACCGTGGAGTGCGGTGCCCTTGATCGTGGTTGAACTGCCGACCACTCCGTTATCGGGCGCGATGCTGTAAAGTTTAGGATCAATGTTAAGGTTCGCGGAGGCCGAAGGGGTGCTGTTCGCGGTAACGATCACCGCGTTCGCCCCGGCATTGACAAAGCTCGCCCCCACTCTGCGCGGGACCCCGATCTCGATCGCGGTATTGCTCCAGGTATATACCTGCATCCCGTTCGAGCCCGAGTCGTCGCGGATCATCAATCCGCCGATGGTAACATTGTTGGTCGCGGTGGCGCGGCTGGCGTCGCCGGGATCGGTTCCGAATCCGGTACCGACGATCTTGATATGGTCGTAAACGCAGGCTTCACCCGTATCCACCCAGGTATTGAGTATCGGATCGGGATTGGTATCAAGCTGGAACTTGGTTATGGTCGGCGTCGGCGGTACCGTTACCGTGAACACCACCGGGGTCGAGGTTCCAACGTAATTTGCATAGGTATCTTCGCTGTTAACGGTCGCCTTGACCGCTCCGGTAGCCGCTCCGGACGGCGCCGTGCATCTTATATGGTCAGTATCGGCTTCGCTTGTCCAGATGGTCGCGGTCGCCGTCACACCGTTGTAAAATGTAATGGTGCTGCTTCCCTGGCTGGTTCCAAGACCGGCGCCGTAGATATCGACGGTGGTGCCGATCACGCCCGAAGTCGGGGTCATGGTGGTGATCACCGGCCCCACCTCAAACGTTTTGCTGTTGCTGCTGATCCCGAACGCGGTAATGTAAAGGTTGTAATCATTCCTCGGCATGACAAGATTTCCGCCCTTGAATTTACGCGGTATGACCACATCGATCTCGGTATTGGTCCAGCTGGTAATGCGGGCATTGGTCCCTTCGGATTGCGGGACTATTTCATAAACCCAAAAACCAATTTGACCAAGCGACTTATAGTAGGAAAAAGAGACATTGTAATTTGAATCGTCGACCGTATCGGTCGGAATGACGCGAGTGCCGAACCCGGTACCAATGATCTTTATTGAATCATAGATGTAACCTTTGGAAACGGATGTCGAGCCCTTTTTAATATCTGTAATAGTGGGCTGTGCCATACGGAACGGCTGGGAATACGCGAACGGCCCCCATACCCCACCAGTGCCGTCGGTGGTCATGGCTCCGAACATCCTCACTCTGATGACATAGGTATGCCCCGGAAGCAATGAGGCAAGCGAGGTCGACAGATTGCTGGTATATCCCTCCAGATTGGTCCAGGTCCCGCTGCCGACTTCGCTGTAATCTACCAGGTATCTCCTCCAATTGGTATGGGTATCGCCGGAAGCGTAGGTCCACTGCGCGTTGCCGGTATAATTGAGCATGTCGTCGGGAGAAGCCGGATGCTGTATGATCGGCGCTCCCGGTACGGGATTAACCAGATTTCCGGACCCGTCCGTGAACCCGGTCCATTTGGAATATGCCTTATAGGCATCTTCGCTGTCGGTCACCCAGAGCCGTGAGCCGTCCGGAACGCCGCACAGTCCGTCGATCGACGGCGGTATGTTGTTCTGGATCTCGGAATCAAGCGTCGCATCGATGGAACCCGCCGGCCAGCTGGTCCGGTACGAGCCATCCGCTTTCAAGGTCGATACGCGGAACAGATGGACCTTCGAATCGGTCGTACGATAATGCGTGAGGTACAGAAATTGCCCGTTGGCCGAGATCGTCATCCCCTCTCCCCAGCTGTTGTTGGGGTCGCGTTCATCGGTCGCGATCAGAGCGATCACGGCGTTCGTGCCAAAATTGGCGCCGGAATAAACTATCGCATCCGCCAGCGGTGAACCCGAATACTGTTGCACTCTCACGAACAGGCGGTCCGCCTGGGCTGAAAAGGTTACAAAACTCGGGTATACCAATGACGCGCCGGGAGAAGTCAAAGTAGTTTTGAGCGAATAACCGGAAATGTTATTGCTGCTGTCGCGCGTCATGCTGTAAATATAAACAGACCCGGACGAGAGCCTTCTGGTGACCGCGACCATGCTGTTGTCAGGGCTCACCGCAATGCCATAAAGATTTGTGACGCCTATATTTATAGATGTAATATACGTGCGTGAAGACGCGTTATAGACCATTACCCCGTTCGCGACCGAATCCACCAGGTAAACCCTCGCGCCGTCGGGAGAGACCGCGACCTGGCGGGGTCCGTTCAACGTAACGCCGGTAAATGAACCGATCAGCGCGCCGGTTGTAGCATTATAAGCGCTAAGACCGGCATTTCCGGTCGTGGCGATATAAAGGGTCTGGTTATCCGGACTTAAGGCCAATCCTTTAGGGATACCGACCAAATTGATCGTGGCCTTGAGCGTGCTCGGACTGGGAGTAGTATCATATATCAACACCTGGTTAGACGACTGGTTCGGAACGTAAATATATTTACCAGCCGATATCACCGAACTTACCGGATCAGATATCGCCGCCAGAGCCGCGCCGGACATCACCCCCAGCAAGATCAATAACGCTAATAGTTTTTTCATCTTTTTCCTCCGTACTTACTCACAGGTCCCGGGCGGAACATCTTTTAAAATTATCTTCGCGTTCGCCGCAAAAGTATAAAAGTATTCCACCTGCGGCAGGGTCATGTTATCTCCGGCAAAATCGATGTGAACCCTGAATTTGAACTGGCCGTTGCTGTATATCGCGCGTGGAAGCTTGTAATCATAAGCATCGGCTTCTGCGGCTAATTGCGCGTTCGTAGCGATCCCATTGGAACCAACCGAAGGGGATCTTAAATCCGCGACTGTAATATCGGCGCCAAGGGCGAGCTGTTGGTCTTTTAACAGAGAAAGATCAAGCTTGCCGTCCGGACCGACCGCCAATCCCCCAATGCTTTTCGCTGAATTACCGGAAATAAGGTCGGCCAAAGTTGTGTCAGGGTCCTTAAGCATTTCAAAATCCCTCGCGGCCAGGGTCGGATCAGCCATGGGAGATCCGTCGGTATTCTTAGCCATATACTTGCCGGCGGGAGTTATCTGATAATAGCCAAACGCTTCGACTAGTTTGCTCTTGTCGACACCAAATACTTCTTCCGCGGTGACAACGCCGGTCGGATCGACACGGTAATATTTGACGGTCGAGGTGCACGGATTGTCCAGATCTTCGCTGGTGCACTTCTCTTCAACCACCAGGTCGCTGCCGGACAGCCAGACCGGCTTGTACACTTTGGCGCCGTTCTCCGTAACGTAAACGTTCATCCGGCTCAATACCGCGTACAGGCCATCGCCACCCACTTCCAGAAGCATCTTGCCGCCTACCGCGTATTCATTGGCGGCGTCGGTCCCCGGAGCAACATCGGCCGGGAGTTTAACTCTTTGGACAAAAGCTACCGGGACCATTCCATATAGCCCGACAAACGGGGAACAGCTTTTAACATCGGTCGAACAGGTGCCAAAATCGCCATCAGACGAGTTTCTGATCGCAAGCTTGCCGTCTGCGTCCGCGCCGATCAAGCCCGGGCTTGAAAATAATCTTAGATAAAGGTTTCCGCCCAAAGCGGTCTCATCCAGGCTGCCGATCGATCCATCCGCCGGAATATCGAGGTCAACGGAGAATCTTACTTTTCCGTTTGAAATGTACATGTTAGCGGTCTTCATGAGGTTGCGATTGATCTTCCCGTCAGCGTCAAAGAGGCTCACTGTGTTAGTGCACTGAACGTTGGCGGTTTGACTGCCGCATCCGATCGCGCCCAGCGCCGATGCCACGGGCAATCCGATCTTCAACGCCGTCACCAGCATCGTGCTTCCCAGAAGATTGGTAAGGAAACCTCTCCTGGTAACACCCGCGATCGAGCCCGCGGGCTCGATCGTTCTCGGAGCCAAATTTATCCTCGTGGAAACTGAACCTATACCATTAATTGCCATTATAAATCCTCCTTGTGGATCAATGGGCATTCATGCCCTTCACCTATTTATCGACAGGCCTCCCATAAAATTTCACGTAAATATTTCAAATTCCTTCATTCTCCCAATTCGATCGCTTTTGGATAGTTGATGCCGTCGATTAAAACGTCCCATTTCCCGGCATTCGCGTTATCGAATTTCACGATCACCTTGGCGCTATCTTTGGAAAACACTTTTGGAGTTTCGACCGTAAGCCCGCTGGCTGACGGGACCTCGACTAGAGGAGGATGGCTTAGAAAATTAACGTTTATACCTTTTATATCAAGCATGCATTTTTCAAGCTCCTGGCTGCAGGAAGCTTTAACATCCAGCTTGGGGGTATTGACCGCCGCATCTACTCCGCCGTAAATGCCGCCGGCCAGAGAAAGGGTGAACATCAGCTTTACCAAACGGGACCCGATGGACCCTGAGAACGGATTTAGCCATTTATTGCACCATGATATTTTCGTTATCGGACTGATACTCATTTTTTCCCCCTCGGCTCTTGGCCAAGTAATATGATATTCCGGATAATTTATCCGAACTCTTTCCGGGAAATTTCACTTGATATTAAATAATTGTGGAACGATACTGTATATTATACCATATATAGTAGGGGTAGGCAAGTGCCCACCCCTACATATAGTTTTATTTAGAAACGCCTAATTCGAGGTTGTCTACATTATAGTTGATCGATCCGGTCTGGGAATTGGCGACTGTGATCAGCTGAACTTTAACTAGTCCCTTTTTGCCGTTCTTGAGCGTAGGGTTCCAGGTCTTGATCCCGTTGCCTTCGATCTTGAACGATTTGATCGGGATGGAAACATGCTTCCAGCCGGTCCAGTTGACCTCGATCTCGTAAGAGAAAAGATCGTCATAGAGCGGTTTATAGTCCGGGCCGACTATGATCTCCGGTCTTCCGCTGGCGTCCTGGTAAAGCTCGACTTTCAATTTGCCGCTTTTCTCGCCGTTGCCGTAAATGTCAGCGTCAAAATTGTCATAGCCGGTGGCGTCGATCCCCAGCATCAATCCCATTCCCCCGACATACCAGTCCTTTGCGGTGCCGGTCAGTTTAAGAGAATAATCGCCGGCATCAGCCGCGACCGCAGCATCACCCTCCTTGAGCTCTGAATTCTTTGAAATAGAGGGCATGATCGCATCAAACGAGAACCAT
This sequence comes from uncultured bacterium, assembly GCA_903930225.1. GTDB lineage: Bacteria > Margulisbacteria > WOR-1 > XYC2-FULL-46-14 > WPAF01 > CAIYXV01. The sequence continues at coordinate 18,565 of CAIYXV010000099.1, forward strand.
TGCGGGTCCTTCACGAACGAGCCGTTCTCGAAGTTGGAGATCAGGTAGGGATAGGATGCTTTCTTCGCGGGAGCGGATCCGCCCATCGCGAACACGGACGAGACTATCAGCAGACAGAACAATAAGCACAATAATCCTTTTTTCATTTTCTCACACCTCCTTCCTTATCGTTTATATCCTTAACCGAAAGGAATAATTTCACTTTATCTGATCACCCTTTGACCGCTCCGGCGGTTAAACCCTTGACTATATATTTCTGGAGCATGAAGAACACGATCATCACCGGCACGGTCGCGACCGTGGCCGCGGCCATTATCAGGTCAAAGCGGTTCTGGTAATTGCCGACAAAGTTCCGGATGCCGACTGGAATGGTCATGGTATCGGCCGAGGTTAAGACCCAGGCAAACATAAGCTCGTCCCAGGTGGTAAGGAATACATAAACCCCGGTCGCGATGATGCCCGGAACGGCCAGCGGAAGCACGATGTACCAGAACACCTGAAGCGGGGAACAGCCGTCGATCCGGGAAGCTTCTTCCAACTCCGCCGGTATCGCCGCAAAAAATCCCCGTAATATCCAGATGCTGAACGGAACGTAAAAGACAGAATACACGAAGACCATGCCGTAGAACGTTCCCTTGATCGGAATACCGGTGAATTCGGTCATTTTCACGAAGTTGGAATAAGTGGGAAGAAGGAACATCATCCCCGGAACCATCTGGGTGGCAAGAATCGCCATGCTGAAGACCTTCGACCCCGGAAAATCGAACCGAGAAAGCGCATACGCCGCCAGGGTCGAAAGCATCATGGCAAAGACAGTGGCCAATCCGCAGATCAGGAAAGAATTTCGCAGGTAGAGGCCGAACTCCACGTTCTTCCACATATCCACGTAATTTATCCAGGAGATGACCAGGTGCCCCTGCCGCGCGGACGAAGTATCGACGACCTTGTTCAGCTTCTCATTGAACACGGAGATCCGGCCGAACGTAGTGCCGATATATAACTTTTCCCCGACTTTGAGAAACGCAGAAACATCGGACGGTACGAACTCCGAATCCTTTATCACCGTGCCGTCCGCCCTGACCTGGCGGAAAAGCATTTCATGCCCCGCCATACCGCCGGTCTTTGCGTCATAGATCTTGTAGCCGCGATTGGTGCCGATGTAAGCCTTATCCCCAAACACCTTCAGGCCAAGCACATTATCAGCGTAAAGGGTTTTTATAACCTTGCCGGTCGCCGGGTCGAGCAAAAAGGCGCCGTTGTTCCCGGAAATGACGATCTTCCCTCCTACCGCTTTCAGCCGGGCGACGCCGATCGGAAGGTATTGCGAAAGATCATATACCGCTTCTACCTTGCCGTTCTTGATATCAAATTTCATAAGCCCTTTGTCGAGGCCGATCCACATCTTGCCGCCCACCGGCAGGAGAGAACGGATCTGGGTCGGGGATAATTTATTGGTCAGGTCAAAGACCCGCGTGGTCTTTTCGGTCGCCGGGTTAAATTCGATCAAGCCTTCATAGCCCTGGTATTGGACGGTCAGGTAGATCTTCCCCCATCCCGACACCAGCGTCGTGTTCACGACTTTCGCTTTGTCCAGCTCCGGCAGGGGCATCTTGAACTCTTTGGATTTTTTTATATTGTTTTTTTCAAAACGCAGCAAGCCCTTGTTGGCGGAAGATACCCAGATATAATCTTTGTCGAATAGATAATGGGTCGATGAGGTTTGAGCTGAAACGTACCCGGTCTCTTTTAAGGATTTTATGTCCCATTTGTTTATGCCGCCGTCGGAAGTCAATACCCAGAGGCTGTCATGGTCGGCGAATATTTCGTGCGTGTTATTATGGGCGCGGCTTAGCGGGATCTTGCCGATCAGTATGTCCAGGTTCTCTTTAACCGAACAGAACATCATCCAGCCGATCGGGAAAAGCGTTACCAGGAGCATAATGATCATGACTAGATGGACCGCCCATTTGATGACTTTTTTCTTTAGATAATAAGGCATTATCCCCTGATCTCCTCCGCTCTACGGTAATAATAGAACCAGATATTAACGATGATGATCATGGTGATCATGAGCAAGACCGAGATCGCGGCCCCCATGCCGAAGTTCCACTGCATAAAGGCGTTGCGGAAGATATTGGTCATAAGAATGTCCCCCCACTCTCCCGGGAACCCGGCCCCGAACCCGAACATCATGATCACGATATTGAAACCGTATACATTATATATAAGGCCGAAGAGGATGGAGATCGCCCAGACCGGCCGGAGCAGGGGCCAGGTTATCATCCAGAACTTGCGCCAGGACGATGCACCATCAATGTCCGCCGCCTCATACAGCTCTTCGGGGATCTGCTGCAGACCGGCCAGGAGAAGCAGCATGGTGAACGGCCAGTAGCGCCAGATGGTCGGAATAATGATCGCCCAAAGGGTATTAGGCCCGATCAGCCAAAATGGTTTAGTAGGCAGGATGTGGAAAACATCCTTCAATAATATATTGATTATGCCGACTTCCTTCTGCCACATGAAGCCCCATAAGATGCCGGTGACATAGGTGGGCACTACCCAGGGAAAAAGGAACAGTGTCCTGACCAATCCCTTGCCCTTGAACTCGCGGTTTACCATCAGCGCTACGATCAAGCCGATGAACAGAGTGCCGAAGGTGACGACCGCGGTATAAATGATAGTGTTTCTGGTCGCCTCGACCAGCCCCAGACGGATCGGGCTATTACCGTTGATCAGAATGTCGTAGAAATTCCTTAAGCCGATAAAGGGAGCGCCTAAGTATTGATTAAGAGTGAATTGATTGAGGTCGAGGAATGACATGTAGATGCCCTGAAAGATCGGCACCACATGCAGCAGCATCATGCCGATCGCCGTAGGCAGGATGAAAAGATACGCTATCCTATATTTTACAAAGCGTTTCCAGAGCTTTTTAAACATCTAACTAGTCCCGACTTTGCGGAACTACTCCTCTCCATCTTGGAAATTCAGATATTCTGGATATTCGAGGAGTTTAACTGGGGAATGTGCCAGCCAAATTATGACCGAAACCTATTCTCCCAAGATTCAACCTGATGCATTCTACTGTTCCGCGCGGAAAATTGCAAGCGGGTTGTAGAGCGGAGGGATATCTTTCAACCTTTGAAATTTATTGCAGTTGCATTCGATAAATAGGAGTACATATTCGCGCGCATTCCCTGTTTATAACAGCGAAACATATTCATTGAGGTATAAAAGTGAATTACAAAACGGTTCTAAGGACTTCTTTATTTATCGGATCTTTCGTATTGCCCATGACTAGCTGTAAATGCACTAATACCGTGAATGTTACGCCTTCGGTTAATCCTTCTGGCACAGTCAGCTCCCTTAGCACCGGCACCAATGCGAACGTGAGAGATATGTTTGATATCGGCATACCTTTCCCCAAAGTCACGCAGGCGGCGGCTCCGGTTGTGGGCGGAGGAGGAATGTCCGGGAAGATACAGGAAGATTTTGTTAACGCTCAACTCGGCAACACTCTTAATACTACACGCTATTGGTTTACATATGGAGGGTTTAAATTTCAGGAAGCAAAAAACGCAATGCACGTTGTGGGAACGGCGTCAGCTTCAGCAGGTTTTGGAATTGACACCAACAATGGGACGAACGGACCGGCCTTCGATGCTACAGGCAGTCGAGCTATTGAATTTGATATTTCCGGAAAAGTTGAATCGGGTAAATTGGCATTAGAAATGATGGATTTCTCCGGAACCAAATTCGAGAAAGACCTTCCCCCCATTCTCTCAAACAATCACATGAGGATAGATCTGGAAGGGGTCAGCGGCAAGATTGGAAAATTGCAGTGGAAAGCACCGCCGGGAACAAAAGTAGATGTTAAAATAACCAACATTAGTTTTTCAGCCGGTGCTTCCGCTCCCGCAGTTATCTCCAGTGTTTCGGATACCGATCCGATAATGGTCATTCCCGGTGCAAGCGGTCGCCGGTCAAGCGGCAGATATCTTCAAGCGATGCAAGATCTTTACGGTTATTTCATGAACACTCCCGGCGCCTCTAAGACCAGCCAGATCAATGGGATCGTAACCCGCGTGGCGCTTCACAATCGCGAAGGCAAAGCCACTCATCTTTGCAACGGCGAGGCCAGCACATCGGAGACGCAGGCATTGTTCTTTAATTTTGCAACTCTTTATGGGGCAATTAGCGGAGATGCGGAAACCGCCAGGCAGGCGATGGCTTACCTGCGATTTTATATGATGCCGCATGACGGAGCTGAAAGCCCCGAACTTCCCGACTCAAAACTTGGGCCTGGTCCGGTTTTGATCCACTGGATGATCGATGCTACGGGAGAATCAAAGGCTAACACCTGTCCGGATGGGCGTCCGGGAACCGGCGTCGTCGGGAAAAACACCGTTTACAATATGTATGATCCTTCTTACAATTCTGCCCCGTATGCTTCCGTAGCGCATAATGCCTCCGGAACAGTAGATCTTTCTAAGAGGCAAAATGGCGGAGGGAAACATACTGCTTCGTTTGGTTCTTCTCCCGATGCCGACCAGTGGCTGACAAACGGCGCTTACTGGGCAGGAAGATTCGGGCTTGGCAATCACAACGATTTGCTGCTTAATCTTCGAAAAGGATTGAATCGGGGAATGACCCCTTCTGATGCCAAAAATTATCCCAATGTAATGAAGTTCGCAATTTTCTGGGGAGAAGACAACCCTCCGGAAATCAATTTTGAAAAAACCACCGATCAATTATATTCCGGATATCAGGACCCCGCCGCCTGGGAAATCATGGGGCGACACAGCTCGGCGCAGAACATCGTGAATTTCTTAAGTGATGCGCAAAATGAATTTTCAAACCGTTACAAAGTCAACGGTCCGTTCATGCCGGTATTCAAAGACGGCGCCTGGGGATGGACCGGAGACGATCCCAATACCAATTGGGCCGGTTTTCAGTACCGGGCCTTCGCTCATTTGGCCCATTATTATTTCTTGACAGGCGATCAAAAAGCCAAATCAATATTAGTAAAATTCATTGCCTGGACAAAAAACAATTGGAAGGTGGATGGATCAAAAATATCGATCCCGATGGAATTAAACAATACGGGAGCGAATGTCGGACGGGTAAAATTATCCGGCTACAGCCCTGACCTCCATGCACTTATGGCGCAAGGGGTTGTCCTGATTGCCGCTCGTGATAAAGATGACACCTTAAAAGGTATGGCGGACAAGCTACTGGATGACCTGGTCAGCCGCAAAGCAAAGGATGGTTCATATTTCCATGAGGACCCGCTTCCTGCCAACTCGGCGACCTACGGATTCCAGAACGCCGAGGTCGGGATCGCGTACGGCCTTTACACCCTGCTGCTCAATAACTAAAACACGATCTCGTAGAAGAACGCATGGTCGGACGCGTGAAGGGTGAAACTTCCGCCCGAAACGGATAACTGCCTGGTCCGCTTGCCGTTGATATCCAACGCGTAGACCGCTTTCGGCGCGCGCCGCAAGGTCACCCTTGCGTCCACTCCTTCTATTAAGATAGGCGTGGTGCCGACATCTTTAAGCTGGGTCTTGCTCTCATTATATTTCTGCCCCTTGTTCTCGATCCGGGCGCCCGCGGTTAAAAGCAGGTAATCGGATTCGCTGATCGGCTTGTTGTCCGCCGCGGACAGCGCCAGCGACGCAAATTTGGTCCCGGACGAGAATGTTACGTCCTTCAGCCCCACCCCTTCTCCCGCCAAAAATCCTACCGCCGCCTGGGTTTTTTCGGTATTGACCGTGAACACTCCTTTTCCATAATTCCAGGTCAGTTCGTAATTGTCGCTCTTGATCGTCTTGCCGGCCTGGTCATAGAAGTTGGCCAGATAATATTCTGGCGACGGCGTGTTAGCGTCGCCAAAACTGATTTGGGTCCTGGTGATCAATGGCAATAACGGTTGGTCCGCGATCGGATTATCCTCCATGATCGGGCCGTAAAGGTCATTTTCTCCCAGCACCTGTTCATAAACATTCTTCGCCACTGACACATCTCCGCGGTAAAATAGCATGGCGGCCGCCGGCCATTGCGTAAACACGTTCGGCCAGGCGGAAATATCAAAGTTATCCTCCATCGGCGCCTGCCAGCCGGCGTGGTTGAACGAGAACTGCAGAACGGCATCCCAGTCCTGAAGATTGGCATAAGCGGCCATCATAAGCGGGCCTTCCACCCGATACTCGTTCGGGAAGCAGCAGTTCCACTCCGACACCACAAACGGCTTATTCGCGACCCGGTAAGAAGCAAAATTATTGGGCAGTCCGTCCGTCGGATCCTTTACCATCGGCTGGTCTTCGAACACCACCTGCACTCCATAGCCGAACTGGGGATGATCATAGTAGCGGTGACGGTCGATATAATCGAGCTTGGCGTTGCTCTTCACATCCGGCGCCACGTTCACCCAGTGATTGGACCCGGATACCGGTACCTTGATCCCGAGGCTTTTCAGGTACATGTCCATGTCGTTGAAATAATCGGTTTGGACCTGTTCATAAAATTGAAGCGTGTCGGCCAGCCGGAAAGGCTCTCTTTTTTCATCCCCGCTCCTCTGGTATTTGAGCGGGATATCGGCCCGCCGCACCGTGAATCTTGACGGGTCCTCATCGTCGGCCAGATCGTTGCGGCCGTATTTATCGGTCCAGGCCCGGCTTAATCCGTCCCGCCCGCCGTATTTTTTTAAAAGATACTGGTTAAAAAGATGGTCGAGCTCATCTGTGTAATATTTTGAAAGCCCGAATTGGGTGCCGATGTAAAAAAGCATCCCCTCATTGATCAGCTTGGCCGAGATCACGGCGGGATCGTCGATGTAGCGCAGGCCGGTGTAAGGATTAACATGCGTAAGCAGCTGGCGGGCGTATATTTTCTGCAGTTCGATGACCCGGGGGTCAAAGAACCCGGAGATCTTCGCTCCGCGCTCGACGTTCTGGTAATCGGTTACCGCGTCGCCTTTCTTGAACTCGCGGTCGACCAAAAGGTCCATGAAAATATAGATGCCTCTCTGCTTCAGCTGAAATATCAGGTAATCCAGCTTATCCAGCGCTTCGGCCGAAAGATGCTGGGTGTCGTCAAAATTCTTGTCAAAGATATTGGGATCGGCCCAGAAAGCGTCAAGATGATGGATCCTAACCAGGTTGCAGCCGTACTTTGCCAGGCGGGACGCCATCAGCTCGGCATCCTTTTTGGCCGGAAAGGTGGAAGGAGCGTAAATGTTGGTCCCCCAGAAACGCGCCCGGGTGCCGTCGGCAAAATAAAAATGCCCGTTCTTTACGGTCATAAAACCGTGCTTCCCGGCGGGAGGATCGAGCAGGAAGCTTACATCTGTTATATTTTTTTCAAAATCATCGGCCGCCGGCTTGAAGGTATACCAGTTCCTGGTATCGGTCTTCAAACTTCCGCTGATCTTAAGCTTTTTTCCGTCCGCACCAAAAGCGTACAATTTAAGGCCGTCGAACCAGGCCTGGCCGGTGCATTCGAGCAACCCGGCAAAAACATCGACTCTTTTGGTCCCCGCCGGAACCTCAAAATCCTTTGAGACCTTTTTCCAGCCGAACGATCCCGAAAAAGCGTCAACGATCGGGTAACCGCCTATCCGCTTGCCCTTTCCGTCCTTGAACTCAATATTCACCCTCGCCAGCTGCCAGGATTTGACGCCGGGTGTGACATCTTTGGCTTTGACATATCCGCTGATGTTGATCTTTTTTGCCCGGTTCCCGTCGAGCGAGATCGATTGCGAAGCGAAAGACCAGATCGGCTTGTCGTTCTTTATCCAAAGCGTGCCGTTCCCCTCACGCGCATCCTCAAAAACGATACCCCAGTCCTGCGTTCCGCCAAAGGCCCACCCCTCCCAAACCTCGAATCCGCCATTGAATAGTAAATTATAGGGATCTTCCTGTTCGCCCTGTAAAAGCGGGGTCAGCGTTATATCATCAAAATAGGCCGCGCCCTTACAATTATATAAACCGAAAACGACCTTCGCCCGGGCACAGCCCTTGGGGACATAAAAGTTCTTTCCGACTTTTTTCCAACCGAACGATCCCTCCCACGGTCCGATCTCGGGCCAGCCGCCCAGCTGATTGCCCTTAGCGTCAAAGAAAAGCAACTGCAAGTTGGACTTGTTCCAAGATTCGGGACCGGACACGACGCCGTCAATTTTCACCCAGGCGGAGATTGAAACTTTCTTTACCTTATTGTAATCAAGGGGAACGGTTTGCGCGCCCAGCGACATCATGGGAAGCTTGTTCTCGATCTTTACCGCGTTCTTTCCGACCTTGCCGGCAACGATCGTCGAATTGTAATACTCGGTGCCCCAGGACTTCGGGACACGGTTTGAAGCTCCCAGTTCAAAGCCCCCGTTCTTGAGCAAATTCTGCGCGTGTGAAACCGACGCAAGCAAAATGGAGAATAAGAATAAACTAACCCAGAACCGCTTCAACTGTGTGCTCCTTCCTGTCTTTGAATATGGGAACAATATTCCCGTCAATCCTTCGTCCATCGACTATCACGAATTTCACCCGATTATTCCCGGCCCGGGGATTCTTTACGATTATTTTATACCTTGTTCCCCGGAATGTCCGCATAATTTTGAAATTGCGCCAGGTGCCGGGCAGGCAGGGGTCGATCGTCAGGCCGTTATAGGCCGGCCTGATCCCGAGAATGTACTGGCTGGCCGCGTAAAAATTCCAGGCGGCCGACCCGGTCAGCCAAGAATTCTTTCCTTCCCCGAAGTCGGGATGGTCCGGGCCCGCTACCATCTGGCAATAAACGTATGGCTCCGTCTTTCTGATCTCCGCTTTGTCATTTTGCGCCGGCGGCAGGATCGCCTTAAAATATTCGAACGCCCGGTCCCCTCTCTTCAGCAGGCACTCGGCGACGATCGCCCACGGATTGGGGTGGCAGAAGATCGAAGCGTTCTCCTTTAGCCCCGGCGGATAAGTGGATATCTCTCCCAGTTCGGGATGATAGCCGTAAAACGCGGGATCAAGCAGTTTGATCCCGTATTCGGTGAACAGGTGCTTATGGACCGAATCCATCGCCGTCAACCCTTCCTTGACGCCGGCCGCGCCAGAAATGACCGACCACGGCTGCGGTTCGAGGAATATCTTTCCTTCCGTAGATTGCTTTGATCCGACCGGCCGGCCCTGATCGTCGAACGCGCGCTTGTACCACGCGCCGTCCCACGCCGACCGGGCAAGTGTTGCTTTCATTTTCGCGGCAATATCCGAATATTCTTTAAGATGCGACTTCCGACCGGCCGCTTCGCAAAGCTCTACCATATCGCGGCAGGCTGCCACCAGCATAAACCCGACCAGCACCGATTCCGCGTTATACTTTTTGCCGAGCATATTAAGGCAATCGTTCCAATCTGAAAATTTAGCAAGAGGAAGACCGTGCTTACCCCGATCCGTCCATACTCTTTTGATCCCGATCCGAAGATGCTCATAGAGCGATGCCTTTTTAATTTGTGATTTGTCATTTGTGATTTGAGATTTACCATAGTCATGGTGCCCTACCTGCACCAATTCCCTTTTTCCGATCGACGCAAAGGCGACCTTCTCATCCAATATGCTAAAATCTCCGGTCTCTTTTATATAATTGGCGGTCGCGTATACGAGCCAGAGCGGGTCATCGGAATATCCGATCAGGTCGCCCTTCCCGGTGATCGGGGAATACTGATGGAAAGTCGAGCCATCCTCAAACTGCATAGCGGCCAGGTCGAGGATCCTCTGCCGGACCTTTTCCGGGATCATATGGGCGAAGCCAAGCGTGTCCTGGTTGGAATCCCTAAAACCCATCCCGCGCCCGATCCCGGATTCGTAATAAGAAGCGTAACGGCTCCAGGCAAAGGTCTGGCGACACTGGTACTGGTTCCAGATATTCAACGACAGGTCCAGGTCTTTATCCGGGGTCTCGACCTGGAATTTAGAGAGGTTTTCCGCCCAGTAATCTTTCACTTTTTTCAGCTCGCGGTCAACGGTTTTCGGATCGGAGAATTTTGCGATCTTTGATTTTGAAACTTGAGCCTTGTTTGCCACTCCAAGGATGAAAACAATGGTTTTTTTCTGTCCGGGTTTCAATTTCAGCTTTACGCAGTGAGCACCGATCGGTGCCCAGCCGATCGCGGTAGAATTGGAGCATTCGCCCTTTACTACCGCTTCGGGACGCTGGAGAGGCGTGTAACCGAAATCTCCCAGGAACGATTTCCTCTGGCAGTCAAAGCTATGTACTTTTTCCGAGCAGTGAAAATAAGCAAAAATATCCTTCCAGCTTCCGTAAAGCGAATCATGGATGATGGTCGATCCTTCGCAGTGCGCCTTTCCGATCGACCAGGTCCGCTGAAAATTCGTGGCATCCCCCACCGCGTCCCATAAACAGAATTCTAGATATGAAAACAAAGTTAAATTCCTAATTTCGGATTTCGGATTTCGGATTTCTAATTTCCAGATCTCCAGGTCCTCGCCCAGCGGCACCAAATAGGTTATCTCTGCCTCTATTCCGTTCTTCTCGGAAGAAATCACCGTGTAGCCCAGGCCGTGCCGGCATTCATACCGATCAAGCTTCTCGTAAACCGGCGCCCAGGTCGGAGAATGGAATTTTCCGGTTTTATCGTCGCGGATAAAAAGATACCGGCCTCCCTGATCGAACGGGACATTATCGTAGCGGTAACGCAGTATCCTCTGCTCTCTTGGATCAATATGAAAGCTGTAGCCCCCGGCCGTTTGGGAGATCATAGCGCAGTAGCCCGACTCTCCCAGGTAATTTATCCAGGGAAGCGGGGTGTCGGGACGGGTGATCACATATTCACGGTTTTGCCCGTCAAAGTAGCCGAAGCGCATGACTGATTTTACTTTAGAGCGCGGGGATAGTCAAACCGACGGGATTATCCGGCAGGTGAAATTCCGTACCGTTTGTTATGATAATAAAATGTATGATCGCAAGAACCACCTTGAAGGTTTACCATATAGCGTATAAGGCCGTGCCGTTCGTTCCGGCCGATCAGGCAAGAGGCCTGGCGGAGATCGCGGGAAAATTCCCTGCCGTCGAAAGCGGGCTGGGAATAAAGTCAGGATTGATCCTGCCGCTTTTCAAACCCACGCTGGACATGATCGACCAGCTGAACTTAAGGGACAAAATGAAACTGGCGGAAACCATCCCCGCCAGCCGTTTTTTTCCGGAATCTTCACCGGTAGTAAAGATCTGGAGAATGGATTCGCCTTTGGGCTATCCGACCTATTTTGTCGAGAACGAAAGGTATTCCGAACTGCCGAAAATATACGGGCATCTAAATGACCTCGAGATCGCGTTTGATTTCGCCGACTCGGTGCTGCAGCTGCTTCCCCGTCTCGGCCCGGCTCCCAACGCCCTCATGCTCCATGACTGGCAGCTGGCCGCCCTGGCGATCAAAATGGCGCAGCAGGTCAAGTATTTCGGCGATGATCAATTCAGGGGAACCAAGATGATCGGCTTTATTCATGACCCCAACTACCAGGGAAGGTTTAAAAGAGACGACTTCCCGCAGGCCCGAATGGCTTGGGAGCATCATATTCCCCCATGGGTCGAATTCTGGAAAGATATCAGCATGCTGAAAGGATTGCTGTACCAGACAGACGTATCTCTTATCAGAAGCACTGCCCTTATTAATAGTATGAAAGAGGGCCATATCGCCGAAGGCTTCCACGGGATCACGCAGGAACGCGTCGATGCCGGAAAACTGGTGGCGATCTGCGATAATGACGACCAGTGGTCTCCGCAAAAGGAATTAAGCGTCCACGATGCGGAAGAAGGGGTCGCCCGGGAGATCACGGTCTTAAGGTCATTGCTCGATTTTCCTTTTACCGGAATGGATCATTCAAAACCGACCCTCCCGCCCTTAAAGCCGAGAGTATTGACCATGATCGAGATCTTCAATAACCTTCAGCCGCTGGTTTCAGGGCTGTACGCCCAGCTTGATCCCAGGAACCGTTCAAGGATCGAGGAAGAGGTCAAGGCCGGGCATGACGACCGGTTCTCAAGCATCCGGAGCCTGGGCGATCTAAAAAGGATCGTCGACTTTTTGAATATTACCCCAACCTGCGATTTTGAGAATGAAATGAGAACGGCCGGACTCGACGAATTCCTGGAATACTTTTATCCGAACGATATTAACCGCCTGCTTTCGGTCGAATTGAAGCTCGCGGGCAGTAAAAATACCGGACTGCATCCGCCGGCGGACGGCCGGACCACCATTACCGTTTACGAAGCGATGAAACAGCTCGGTATTCTGGAGCACGTCCTTTTGGTCTTCAAGCTCATGAACATTATATTTGAGGCGAAAGACACCAATGAGGTCGCCTTGCGGAACGTGCTTGATAAACGCGGCTTATCCTCCAACGCGGCAGACTGCTGGACACTCTCGCTAAGGTTCCGGGACATGAGCGCCTCCATGATGATGCCGTTCCTGCTCGGGATCCTCCTGCACGATATCGGGAACTTCATCGAGAACAAGAACCATCACGCCCACGGCCGCAATCTGCTCGGCGAAGCCCCGCTGCAAAGCGCGATCCTCGCCCTGGTAAGCGAACCGGAGCTTGAATGGATAAGGACCCTGGTCTATTACCATCTCATTTTCGGCACTTTTATAATCGACGAGGATAGCAAATATAATAAGATCCTGAAATTTTGGGAACTTTCCCCGGACGCGGAAAAGCGGAAAGTA
>CAIYXV010000100.1 GCA_903930225.1 uncultured bacterium
CCAATTATAAAGCACTTTCCTGAACATCACAGAAGAACTTCAGTCTAGACGAGCTAACCAGCTGTTATAATGGTACCCCCGGCAGGAATCGAACCTGCGACCTGCGGATTAGGAATCCGTCGCTCTATCCCCTGAGCTACGGGGGCACGGTCGGAAACATTGCATAATTGACTCAATTCCTATAACGTTAGTGCAATACAGAGAAAAATGTCAAATCTTTTCTTGGACGCCCACCGCTCAGGAAATCAGGACCTCCACTATGGAAGAGTACGAAATGGTATTGATCGAAGCTCTCATCAAGCACTTCAAGCTGGATGACGTGAAGGAAGCCCTCGAAGAAGTGGGCATAGGCGGAATGACCGTCACCGAGGTGATGCAGACGTCAATGTCAAAGCTTCGGGGCCGCTCACCCGTCTCTCGAGAATCTTTCTCGGGTTTGTTTCCCAAGACAAAGATAGAAATAGCCGTCCCCGCTGCCCTGGCCGAACGTGCTCTGGAAGCCATCTGCCTCCACGGCTCCACCGGCAAGAATGAAGACGGGATCATTGTGGTGAAACGAATCGAAGGTGCCATGCGAATCCGAACAGGCGAGACGGATTCGTCAGCTCTTGCACCTTAACTGCCGGACCGGCGGGATAGAAAAAAAACGGGCAAGCACGCACAGCGAGACATAACATCCCAAAAACAAGACAGGTTTATTCATCCACGGATAGATTCCACGTCACATTGATCCCCAAAGTTCGCCGCGACATCTTTCTGGAGGGCCTCTAGATCCTCTACCGTTTCCACCTCCACCACAAGTTCCCCATTATCGAAACATTTGAGACGTCCATGGGTTTCTAACACTTGGATGGCCTTTTTTGGGTCTACAGTAATCCATCCTTTCATGCGTCTCACCAGTTCAGAACCGCTGAAACCGCGCTCTATCACTAGGTCGATGTTCCCAGCGGAAAGAATTGCCTGGTGGCGCCTAATTTCGCGGTGGGGGCGGTGCTGATGATGCAGTTTGCCCGGGAAGCGGCCAAGCACATACCCAAAGCGGAGATCATCGAAATGCACCATCAGCAGAAGATCGATAAACCCTCGGGCACAGCGCTTAAAACCGCGCACATGATGAAAGAGGTCATGGGGGAGGGGGCCGATATCCCCATCCATTCCGTCCGCCTGCCCGGATACGTGGCCAGCCAGGAAGTTCTCTTTGGCGGGCTGGGACAAACCTTAACGATCCGGCACGATACTACTTCCCGCGAATCTTTTATGCCGGGAGTGATCCTTGCCGTCCGCAAGATCCGTCATCTAAAAGGCCTTGTTTATGGACTGGAGAATATATTATAATAATGAACGAAAAGGATAAGGTGAATTTTAATGAATAAAAGAAATCTGTTCCCGGTTGCCATATTAGTCTCATTGCTGATGTTGATCGGAGGGCAGCTTCCGTCGCTCGCGGCAAAAGCAAAGGTCAAAGCCAAGAAAAAGGTCGTCGCCGGCGGACAAATGCAGTTGAAGGGGATGGAAGGCAATATCGGCGACTGGCTTTTTAATGGATCTACTAAGCTTAAGGTTACCAGTGTTACTACTCCCGAAGCCGGGCCAAAAGGGGAAAAACCGGATGAAGGAAAGCGCTGGATCGTCATCTCGGTCGAGCTTAAGAACGCCACCGACCAGAACTCCAATTACGGCGGCAGCGCCGAGTCGCTAATGCTGGTAGATTCCGACGGCCAGACGATCCAGGTCGGACGCCTCTTGAAGAAAGATAACTGGGATGAAGACCAGGGGGGTATGATCCTTCCGGCCGCGGGGATGAAGGGTGTTTTGGTAGGGCAGATAGCCCTTGATTATAAACCGGTCCGGCTGGTGTATCAGCATGGCGCCAGCGAACCGGTCTTCAGGGTTAGTTTCTAAATTATCCCATTACTGCTTCAATGTAATGATCTTTGCCGTCAGCAAACGCGGGCAATAGGTTGCCGCTGATCTTCTCTCCATCGATCGTAATTGAGCTTATTCCTTTTGCGACCCCTTTAGGATTCCTGACCGTAATGTAATACGATGAGCCGCGGAAGATCCTCTTTACCTCAAAACCTTTCCACTTTTTAGGGATGCACGGATCGATCACCAAGCCGTTGTAATCAGGACGGATCCCCAGAATATACTGGCTGGCCGCCAGCATCGTCCAGGCGGCGGTGCCGGTGAGCCAGGAATTCCTTCCCAGCCCGAACTGCGGATGCTCCTTGCCTAAAATATTCTGGCAGTAAACGTACGGCTCAACTTCGTAAAGGTCGGCGATCTCATTTTTCGAGGAAGGCAATATCTGCCGGTAATACTGATACGCGCGGTCTCCGTCGCCGATCATCGTCTGCGCGATCATTTGCCAGGGGTTGGTCTGCAAAAAGATGCCTCCGTTCTCCTTGGCTCCCGGCGGGTAGGTGGTGGTGCCCCCGATCCGCCAGTCAAAATGGTCGTAAGCCGGCCAGTTTAACACCAGGCCGTATTTGGTGTTAAGATATTTATGCGCGGAATCAAGCGCCGTCTTGGCCCGCTTGTCGGTCGCAAACCCGGACATTACCGCCCAGCTCTGCACCAGCAGATAGATCTTGGCTTTTTCGTTAAGATGCGTGCCGACCTTCTTGCCTTCGTCGGTATACGCCCTTAAGTACCATTTCCCGTCCCAGCCGGAAGAGGAATTGATGACTTTCGTGAATTTTTTGTGCAGGGCGGCATACTTATCTGAAAGGCGGGACTTTTTTAACGCTTTGGTCAGGGCGATCATTTCGTTAAGCGCCACACCCAGCAGCATGGTCGACCAGACCGATTCCGCCTGGCCTTTTCCGGTATCAAGATTAAGCGTATCATCCCAGTCCGCCCAGCCCAGCAGGCACAATCCATGCTTCCCGGTGTGGGTGACCGAATACTCGATCGCTTTTTCAAGATGCTCTATTACCGGGGCATCGCCGCTGTTCACGTAATGGACATTCTCATTTAGGAAATCCATGTCCCCGGTCTCTTTAATATATGAGCACACGGCTAGAACGATCCAGAGATGGTCGTCTGAGTACCATTTGGCCGCCTTTTGGGTCCCTTCGGCGGCGTCCCCGACATCGATCTCTCCGGTCAAGGGATAGAACTGGTGGGCGGCGTTTCCCTCCTTGTACTGGATCCTCAACAGTTTGAGGATGGTGTGCCTGGCCTCGTTCGGAATGGTATGCATAACGCCCAAAGTATCCTGCGCGGTGTCGCGGAAGCCCATCCCGCGGTTGACCCCCAGCTGGTAAAGGGAAACGAACCTTGACCAGTTGAAAGTGCACTTGCACTGGTACTGGTTCCAGGTGTTGACCATCACGTTCAGGTCGGGATCCGGCGTTTTGACCTCATATTTTGAAATATAATCTTTCATGTTCCGCTTGAGGTCCGCGAACGTCCCGGCGACAGTCTTAGGGTTCTTATACTTTTTTATCAGCGGCAGCGCGTTTGCCGGCTGGTCGGTCGTTCCCAACATGAACACGACCTCTTTTTCTTCCCCAGGCATAAGCTCGACCTCAACGCACAATCCCCCCACGCCGTTGCCCCGGAGCGCTTTGGTATTGGTGCCCGATCCTTTCTCGACCACGATCGGGTTGGCCAGGGTCCGGTTGGTTCCCACGAATTTTTCGCGGTCGGTCTCGAAGCTGTGCACGGGAGCATTGCAGGCGAACCAGGTATATCCCAAGGTCTTCATGAACGCGGTCCAAAAAATGGCCTGGTGCTCAAAGGTCGCCTGGTTTATCTGCTGGCACCAGTCGACGTTGGTCTGGTCCCTCATCGAATCGTAAAAAGAAAATTCAGCGTAGCTTATGAGCTTAAGCTTCCTTTTCACCTTTCCCTGATTTTTAATCTTCACCACCCACAACTCCATGGCCTGATCGTTGTCCGGGACAAAATAGGTGACCGAGCTTTTTATCTTCTCATATTCGGTGGTGATAGTGGTGTAAGCCAGACCGTGCCGGCATTCGTATTTGTCGCACTTATGATAGGTGGGCGACCAGGTGGCGGACCAGTATTTTTTCGATTTCTCGTCCCGGAGATAGACGTAACGGCCTGGCTGGTCGTAGGGTATGGCGTTATAGCGGTAGCGCAGGATCCTTTTATTCTTGGGATCGTGGTCGAAGGAATATCCGCCGCCCGTATTACTGACTATGCCTCCGTATTTCCCCCCTCCGATGTAATTGATCCAGGGGGTAGGGGTGTCGGGGCGGGTGACTACATATTCATTATTCGCGAGATCGAAGTAACCGTAACGCATTTTTCATCCTTTCTAATAATTTATTATTCTCCCATTTTAACAGACTGGGGAACAAGCTGAAAGTCGCGTAAAGCAGCTTTCCGTTCCCAAACTTTTTTTCGATCAGGGCGGGGTGGCCGTCCTGGTATTTGAGCACAACCTTGGCGGATCCGTCTTTTATTTTTACAATGTCCCGGAACCCGTACGCGAATGCCTTTAGCTTGCCAAAACTGATCTTGTCATTGATCGTCTCGGTATAGAGATGCTCCGCGCCCAGAAGCTCCTCGAGCAGGGGTCTCTGGTATAAATGCGCGTTCTCGTCCTTCAGCCCGAACCGGGATTCGGAAATGACAATGCCGCCGGAGAGGATATATGACCGGATATTTTCGAATTGTTTCCGGTCGAGCAGATAAGGATTGGTTAAAAGAAGGATCTTGTGGTCAAGCCGGCCGGTGCCAAGATCGTTCTCAAATATAAAGTCATGCGCGTGCTTTCCGTCCCAGAGCAGGCGGTACGCTCCGGCGATCGCGTTCGATCCGAAGAACAGACCTAACTCCCCGCGGCCCGAAAACCAGTCCGGAGGGCAGGGCCGCGACGGTCCTTCTTCCTGATAAGTTTGCAGGTCAGCGGATCTTGAGTAGTAAATGGCGATCCCGGACCGCTTCGCGTGATGGGGCTTGCTCTTTTGCGTTTCGGCGATCAGCGCCTTTATCGCGCCCAGACGCTCGGTCGGGGTCCCATCCGGTTTGGTTATGCCGAATCCCCCGGTTTCGGATCCGAAAAGAGGAGGTCTCCAATTATGGAACAGGATCTCGCGCGCGCCGTGCTGTATCAGCAGTTTTGCCCATTCCTTTATCTCGTCCCCCGTTACCCATCCCCCTTGTCCCCACCTCACATTTGGCCCGCCCTGCAGTTCGGAAACGACAAATTCCGCTCCCGCTTTCTCGCAAACGCTTCTCCAGTAATCCGCGATCTGGGCAAGCGATTCCTCCGAATTCTGCGTGCCTTTGGGATAAATGTCCCAGCCGAACCATTCCAGATCATGGGCGATTCTGGTATGATCGACCGAACGGTTGATGATCGTGGTAAAACCGTTCGTCCCGATCTTATGCTCCTTGTCGTATTCCCTGATGATCCCCTTTAGTCCCATAAGCCAGCCGGAGAGGTTTTCCGATTTGAACCTGAACCAGTCGAGCCAGAGATGCGGATTGCCCGCGTCCCACATCCCGCATTTGGGCGAACTTATCTCGGAAAAAGAAGAGAACGTGCCGGTCCAGAACCGGGTCCCCCACGCTTCGTTCAATTTGTCGATCGTTTTGTATTTACCCTTTGCCCATTCAATGAACGCTTTTACCGTCGCCTCGCAGTGGCAGTAATCCTTGTTGTGGGTAAGGTCCAGGGGAGGGTAGCAGGGTTCATTGTCGATCTGCCACATATAAAGGGCCGGATGTTTGGCGTAGCGTTCGGCAAGCACTCGGGTTAAGGTTTCCGCGTATTTCTTGTATGTTTCATGGTCGCGGCAGGCGTTGGGGCGGGGGCCGAACGACGGGTGGACCTGCCCATCATGGGCGATATGGAGTATTTCCGGATATTTTTTTACCAGCCATTGCGGCGCCTGCGCCACCGGCACGCCCAGCACTACCTTTAACTTGTGCTTTTCGCAAAGGGCCAGGGCGTGGTCCAGACCGTCGAATTTCCAGTCCCCTTCTTTTGGCTCAATATAGTCCCAGGCCATTTCGTTGAAGCGAACGGTCTCGAAACCCGCTTTTTTGATCTCAATGAATTCTTTCTCCCAGGTCTCTTTGGGATATTGGTCGGGGTAGAAGGTTACGCCGAATTTCATGGGTTAATTATATCAGAAAAATCGAGACGCGTAATGCGCAAAGCGTAATCCGTTATTCAACCGTAACCGATTTAGCAAGGTTGCGGGGCTGGTCGACATGGCATCCCCGTTTAACGGCTATGTAATAAGCCAATAACTGCAGCGGGATCACTGCCAGGATGGGGGAAAGCGCTTCGGTCGTGTGCGGGATCGAAATGATCGCGTCGGCCTTTTCCGTGATCATCTGGTCGCCTTCGGCGGCGACGGCAATTACCATCCCTCCGCGCGCTTTTACTTCTTCAATATTGCCCATTATCTTGTCATATCGGCGGCCGGCCAGCGCCAAAATTATAACCGGCATGTTCTTGTCGATCAGCGCGATCGGGCCATGCTTCATTTCGGCCGCCGGATAACCTTCCGCGTGGATGTAGGAGATCTCCTTCAGCTTTAGCGCGCCTTCGAGCGCGATCGGGAATCCCTTGCCGCGCCCCAAAAAGAGGGCATTGGTGCTCTTATAGAACCTTTGCGCGATCGCTTCCACTTCATTCTCTTTTAGAAGCAGGCATTCTATCTTATCCGGCAGCGCGATAAGATCGGAGATCATTTTCTGCGCTTCCATCTTGCTCAAGGTCCCCCGTTTTTTGGCCAGGTAAAGCGCGAACAGGTAGATTACGGTCAGCTGGGTCGTGAACGCCTTGGTCGAGGCAACGCCGATCTCCGGCCCGGCGTAAGTATAAATGACGCCGTGCGACTCGCGCGCGATCGAGGAGCCGATCACGTTGCAGATGGAGATCACCTTCGCTCCCTGCGCTTTGGCTTCCCAGACCGCCCCCAGCGTGTCCGCCGTCTCACCGGACTGCGTGATCGCGATCACCAGCGTGTTCTCGTCTACGATCGGATGCCGGTAGCGGAACTCGGCCGCGTATTCCACCTCGGCCGGTATTTTCACGAACTGTTCGATCAGATATTCGCCTACCAGCCCCGCGTGCCAGCTGGTGCCGCAGGCGGTAAAGACCACGCGGTTTATTTTTTTTGCCTCTTCCACCGAGAAGTTAAGCTCGTCAAAGTGGATAAAAGACTCGTCCACCTTGATCCGGCCCGCGATCGTGTCGCGGATCGCCTTTGGCTGTTCGTGGATCTCCTTGAGCATAAAATGGGTGTAGCCGCCCTTTTCCGCCGATTCGGGGTCCCAGGAAACGAGCGTGATTTTATTCTTGACCGGTTTTCCCTTTAGGGTCTCGATCTTCACCCCGTCCTCGGTTATGGTCGCGACCTCGCTGTCGTTAAGGTAGATGATCTGGCTGGTGTATTTGAGCAGGGCGGGAATATCCGATGAGATGAACGTTTCGCCCTCCTGCACGCCGATCACCAGCGGGCTGGCCTTACGGGCGCAGACGATCTTGTCGGGCTGGTTCTCGTAGACCACAGCCAGCGCGTAGCTGCCTTCGACCTGCTCCAGCGCTCCCTTAACCGCGTCTTCCAGCGCCAGCGTCTCCCCCTTTTTTGTGAATTCTTTTTCAATGAGGTGTGCCAGGACCTCGGTATCGGTGGTGGATTTGAATTTGTGGCCTTCCTCGGCCAGCCGGCGGCGGAGGGGGAGGTAGTTCTCGATGATCCCGTTGTGGACCAGCGCTATCTTTCCCGAGCAGTCGCTGTGCGGATGGCTGTTCTCGTCCGAAGGCTGTCCGTGAGTGGCCCATCTGGTGTGAGCGATCCCCGCTTTGCCGCCGATCGGCCGGGCGGAAAGCTCCTTCTCAAGTTCAGCGATCTTGCCGACGCACTTGGTGATGAACAGCCGCCCGTTGTTCAGGGTGGCCACGCCTGCGGAATCGTATCCCCGGTACTCGAGCTTTTTAAGCCCTTCGATCAGGAACGGCAGAGCTTCCTTACTGCCGAAGTATCCGAATATCCCGCACATTTAAGGTTTTATTTTTTCCCTTGCTGGATAACGGCTTCCATTTCTTTCTTTGCCATGTCCAGCTGTTTGGCGATCTGGTTCTTGTCCAGTTTACCCTCCGACCCGGTGACGTAATCCCAGAGAATGCCGAATCTGCGTGTGAGGATCGGCTCGAGTATTCCCCAGTAAGAAACGCAGGGATAGGTCTTGCCGTATTTGATCGCTTCGCGGAAAACCTTCCGGGCCGGGTCCACCGAAAAATAAGGTTCGTTGAAAATGGCGAGCTTGGCGGGCAGGAATCCCGACGCCTTGCAGTAATTAAGCTGCGCGTTGGTATCGGTGGTCAGATATTTGATCACTTCAAAGGCCTCTGCCTTATGCTGGGCCTGCCGGAAAATGGCCAGGTCCGATCCACCGACAAACGTGAACCGGCCTTTCGGTCCCTTAGGGTAGGGAACAACCGCGTAGTTGCGCGCGGTAATACCTTCCGAGGCGCCGCCTTGCGCCGGCGGAGTGGTCAGCGTTCTTACTTCGTAAGGGCCGTCCACCATTATTGCCACCGAACCGTTGTTGAAGTTGCTCGATACTTGAGCGGTGTTAAGTTCCAGGTATTCCGGTGGGACCAGCCCTTCCTTTGCCAGGTTCACGTAAAAGTAGACACCGTCGGTCGCGGCCGGAGAGTTGATGATCGAAGAGCTAAAATTCTGGTTGAGATAATCTCCGCCCGCGCCCCAGATCCAGGGGGAGAGATTATGTACGACATTCCAGTCGTTCTTACCGGGCATGCCCAACGGAAAGATCTCAAGCCCTTCGATCGTTAGCTTGGCCTGTTTGATCTTTACCAGCGTTGCCTTGAATTTGTCCCAGGTTTCAAGGTCCGCTGCGGTCAGTCCCAGCTTCTTGAACACATCCGTGCGGTAAAACATCGCCCGGGCGTCAACGATCCAGGGGATCGCGGTGGTCTTGTTGGATTTTTCAAGGCCGGAGGATTTCCATGCGGCCGGGACGAAAGCTTTTGGCCCGCCCAGTTCCGTCACTTTGTCGGAAAGATCGAGCAGGGCGCCCATGCCGGAGATCGATCCTACCCAGGTCGATCCAAGCTGTACGATATCGGGGACGTCGTTGCTGGTCGCGGCGGTCGTGATCTTTGACCAGGCGGCTCCCCAGTCGAGCACCGTGACCTTGACCTTAATGTTAGGATGCGTTGCCTCAAAAGGTTTTAACGTTTCCCTAATATCCCTTAGCGGTTCAAGCGAATTAGGCATCATCCACATGTTTATGGTAACGGGGCCGCCTTCTTTTTTGGGGGCGCAGGAAGCGGCGGATAAAATAAGCGCGGCAAACAAGGCAAAACACAACAGTTTCTTAAACATTATTTTTTGCTCCTTTCAAGCTTCAGGCATTTTTCAGATGTCGGCCAAGAAGATGTAAATCCTGCTGGCAGTATGTGAATTATATCAAAAATTTACCGCTAAGTCAATTAAAAGAAGGTGTTTCCAGAAGCCCTCACCCGCGAATTTATTTTAACCTGCGAATGAACTTCGCGGTTAAAATATGGGATATTGCTATAAGAAAACCAGGAACCGCGACGTTTAGTCGCAGGTTCCGATAATAGTTTCCCCCTCTACCTTTGGGAGAGGGGGATTAAGGGGGTGAGGGTTTTGGTCCAGAACTTTTAAAAGAAGCCGCCGAGGCCGACCGAGTAGGTGGTGTTTTGCGAGCTTTTGGTATCGTCAAAATGCGAGATGCCCAGGACTCCCTTCAGTCCCCAGCCGTCGCCAATGTACCCGACCCCTGTTTCTCCCTGTATATACATTATGTTCCCTGCTTTTCCCGAAATGCCGAACGGGATGTTCCAGCGTTTTTCGTTCCCGAAAAAGAAGGAAAGATCGGCTGCCGCCGAGCCGTAACCGCGCCAGTAGCCGCGGTCGCGGTTAAGCGGCCATAGGCCGTTCACGGTGATGGCCTGGGGGTTCCGTTCCACCCCGAACCCGAGCATAAACGAAGAATTCACGATTGCGTCGCCGAGATTGAACCGGTAGAGATATCGGGCGTAAGGATTAAAGGCAAAAGAAAATCGATCCGCTGGAGTATAAGCGGCGTCGTCATCCGCTTTCTTTTTAGCCCCATCGATATCGACTTTTGTAGGATCGGAGAACTCCCCGATATCCTGCTTGCTGGCGGCGATGAGCGGGCTGTTGTTGCCGGCAATTCTGACCGAGCCGTCAAGATCAAAGCCGAACATCATCAGGCTTTTTTCATTCAATGAAAGTTTATAGTCCATTCCCAGGGACAAGGCAAGATAAGTTGCGTAAAAGATGGATGAATCCGGAGTGATGCCCGAGTACGAACTTTTATCCGGGTTCCAGGCAAATCCGTTCACTGTGTAGCCTGCCACATTCACCAGCATGGACGGGGCGATCCTGAAATTGAACCGGTCGCCGTCGTAGTTGTACCGCAGTTTAGCCGATATGGTGTGCGGCCGGTCGATCGTAAGCCTGGTGGCCGGCTCTGCCAAGCCGGCGGTCTTGAACTGCAGTTCCCGCTCGAGCCCGATTACGTAATCAAGCTTGAGGCTAAAGTTGCTGTATAATTTTATATCTGCGCTAAACATCGGCACGAAACCGGAAGTACGGGTACTATTGCTGCCGTTTTGATAGGAATCCACAACATAGGCGCCCCGGAACTCGATCGAGCTCAAGCCGCTCAGGTTCCTCTGGTTTATCAGTACCAGACTGTTCTCGATGCGGTCCTTTGTTTTCTGGAGGGTCGGATCGAATTCGGTGTTCAGCATACTGATCCTTGATCGGGCTTGCATGATCATGGCTGCCGCTCCTTTGAAGTCCCCGGTCTGGGCCAGCGAGACTGCCTTGTTGGCGTAAAGCTGGCACAGCAGCTTTTTTTCTTCGTTATCGAGATTTGATTTTCCTTCGAGCAGCTTGATCCCCTTGTCGTATTGTTCGATGGCGGCCTTGTGATCGAATTTCCGCAAACGGTAAATATCCCCGATCCCGGCGTAGGCCTGGGCGGTGTAGCGGTCAGCCGCGCTCTTGTCCGCTATTTTTTCGCCGGCGACGCGGGCGAGATTGTAATATTTAAGGGCTTCGCCATCGTCATTGAGCTTGTAGTTGTAAATGTCGGCCAGGCTCAAGTAGGCGGTGATAAGCGTATTCGTGAATTTCGGATCGTTCCTGATGCCGGACGGAAGAGTTTCGGAAGTTAAGATCCCGATCACCTTCTTGTGCGATTCGACCGCTTTATCGGTCTCGTCGTTCTCAAGATATATCTTGCCGTATCCGTTCAGGATCCTAAGATAGGTATCAAGCAGTTCTTTCTGTCCGGTTTGAGAGAGCAGGTCCAAATTGCCGTTTATGAACTTGAGCGCGTTCTCGGCCGTTGCCGGAGCGTCTTTCTTGCCGGCCTTGGCAAGGGAGGCGGCGATCGTAATGATCGACTTGTCGTAAGCCTGCCGGGCCTCGGACAGACGGCCCATCTTGAAACAGAAAATATCCCCGATCGCGGCGTGAATGTTCGTCAGGAATTCAAGTTCCTTCTGGCCGAAGCTTTTCTGTTTTCCGATCAGGTCGACCGCGACGTTGTATTCGTCGACCGCCTCCTGATAAAGCTCCGCCGAAAGAAGATTCCCGATATATTCCAGGCGCATGGACCAGCTGTTCGCCCCGAAAGACGAAAGCACGGCTTCCGAAAGGAATTTCGATCCGCCGGTCTCGGCGCGGTTCTTTTGAATGAAGCGCAGGATCTTTGAAAGGTCAAGATGCATTGCCGACGCGCCGGTCTTGGCCGAAGCGTAGATCTCGGACCACTTGCCGGAATATCCGTCCGGGTTATCGCCCTTGAGCAGAACGCGGTTTATGATCAGGAGCATGGCTTTTTCCGGGTAAACCTTTCCGGGATAATACTGGTTATCGGTGCGCATGAGATAATCTGCCTTGAGGCTGAGCGCCCAGTTAAAAGTCTTAATGAACCTCAATCCCTCTTTCAGCTGATCGACCGACTTCAGGTCCACGCGGCTTAAGGCCTCAAAAGCTTCGGTTAAGAAACCAAATATTTTGTTAAAGTTGTTCGATATTTCCTGCGGGCTTTTACCCTTGCTTCCGATCAGACTGAGCCGCAGCAGGCTTTCCGCATCGCCCAGATAGGCTTTTGCCTTTTTCATTTGGACCGACGGTTTGTCCTGGTCCTCTTTTTTGATCAGTTCGATCGCTTTGTCAAAGAAGCCGGCAGCTTCGCCGAGCAGGGCCTCATCCTGCACCCCGGCCGCCTGCAGATGCCCGCCGATCGAAATGTAAAGACCGGCCCGGGAGGTTTTCATCGTTGTCAGGAACACGTCGTCCGATATCTTCGGATCGGCCAGGAGCATCTTGTAGATCCTTACCGCCTGCAGGTTCGAATCTTTCCCCGCGCCTTCACCGGCGATCTTATCCTCAAGGCTGCCCTTCATCCCATAGAGCCAGGCCAGAGTGGAGTAGGAGTTGAAGATATCCTCAAGGTTGCCGGGCAGCGCGAGCCTCTTTATATTTTCTTCCATCACTTTCAGGTCTTCGCTGTTTATAAGAGCGAAGGCCTCCTCGTATTTTTTATCCTCGATCAGGTTCTTGACCCTGAAGGCGAGGAATCCGGCCTGAGCATCGAGCAGCTTGTACTGTCCCTGGGCGGAGGTATCTTCTTTAAATAACTTAATGGCCTCCTGATATTCTTTGGTTGCATTGGGAATATCGTCCAGTTCCTTAAGGTCCTTGGCCAGCGCAAAATGCAGTTCCGCGGCGCTTTTACGGGCCGTTTTCAGGGTATTGTCTTTCATGATGTTATCGCGGTTCTTTATTATCAGGTCCACCAGTGTTTTTACGCCGGAGATGGTCGTGCTTTCACCGTAAAGAAGCGCCTTGTAAATAGCCGCGGCGATGCGGTAATGCTCCTTGTCCCCGATCTTTTCCCCGTAAACCTCGTGCGCCCAGGCAAGGATCGAGATGTTTCCCAGGGCGGCGGTGTAATCCGGCTCTTTTTCCAGATATTTGTGCAGCAGGGTGAGCAGTTTTTTCTTTTTCGCTCCATCGATCGACGATTTGGCAATAGTTGCTTCGGCATCGTCTTTGAACTCCAGCTGGACGTCCTCCGGATTTTTAAAAAACGCTTTCCAGGAAACATCGGTCCCGCCGAAGATCTCGGTCAGCTTGCCCTTCGGCACCGAGCGGTCGGCAAAGATATCAGAAACGTTCTGTTCCAGCAGGCTGAAGATCAGCTCCGGTTTTTCCAGCTTGATAAAAGCGGTGGCGAACAGCTGGTTCGCTTCGATAATGCTGCCGTCGATCTGGGACCTGATCTGATCATCCGAAACACTGGCGCGGAGATCGCGCAGCATTTTTACCGCCTGTTTATAAACATTGGTTATTTCTGCCGGCTTATCGGAGAACTTAAGCTTGGTCTGAAGCGCGATCGTAATGTAATTAATGGTCGCCAGCTGGCGGTCTTTATCCTTCTTTTTATCCCCGATCGCTTTCCTGAGCGCGGCCGCGTTCTGTTTGAGGTAACTGTCGACCTCTCCCAGGTCGGGAGAAGAAAGGGCGAAGTCCCCGCCAATAATGGCCTGATAAATGGCGCCGGCCTTGTTGAGCAGTTTCAACCCCTGGGTCCGGTCTCCCTCGTCGCGGGATTCCTGATATTTATCCAGCATGAACGTTCCCATGTTCATGTAAACATTTGCCAGATCGAGGTAGTTGTCGACCTCGGCGGGTTTTTTCCTGATCCCGTCGAGCGCGAGGTTCTCGCATCTGGCGTATTCCGCGACGGAGGCCTCTTTGAAAAATTTGACGTCGTAGGTCGATTCCAGCCCGTATTTTTTCGATATGGTCGAGATGGAGCCGAGCACGTACGCCAGCGAGAGCCGGTCTTTTAAGGTTTTATCGGGTTTAATGCCGGCCGAGAGAATGGTCTTCTTGTTCGGTATGTCCATGGCCGCGATCGTTTTCCACGGTTCCGCGCTGAGCGAAAGCTTTCCGTCATTGGCGAACGAGACCATAAGCAGCAGCGCCAGCTGCATCCGGTCGGGAATCGATTCCGGAGAATTCTTGTAAGGGAGATCGATCTTTTCCCAGAGAGCCCATTTGGCCTCATCGAAGAGGCGAGCGTTCAAAGCATAGGAAAGCGCGTCGTCCAGCGCCTTTACGTCCTTTTTTATCCGGGCAATCTTTATCTTGAGCCCGACGATGGTCTTGGGGAAATTTATGCTTGCCGATCCGCCGGAGCCGGTCGGGTAGCCGGTCAGCGGAGAGGGAAGGGTTGCACCGGCGCTCATGGCTTCATATATCGCCAGTGCGGTGGTAAGCGAATCCAGGTCTTCCCGTTTTAAATATCTGCTGGCGAATTCCGCTACCGTATCCCGCGCGAACCGGTCCTGGTTCGGGTGTACCGCGTAGGCGTTTTGGAAATCCGCGACGATTGAACCCGGAGCGTCTCCGCGCTGGAGTTCGGAATCGAACAATCCGATCACTGCCCATCTGTAATCGTCTCCCTGAAGTTTGGGGATCACATTGCGATAAGATGTTATGGCAGAACTATAGTTCCCGGATATTCGATAGGCGTCCGCTTTATAATAATCTATTTTGCCTTGGGTAAAGGAGCCGGTAGTCAGCAAGAAATTCTCAAAATCCGTTATCCCTAACGCCAGCGCTATGTCCGCGCCCTTTACGGAACGGTTGCCGCTTTTGACTGCTTCGCTGACCGTTAATAGCTGTTTGTGGCTATTATTAACATATTTGATCAGCCACTTGGTGGCTTCGGCCTTGAAATAAGCAGTTCCCTGCGCCGGTTTACCGATCATATCCTTCAGGTCGGCATAATCCTTTTCGTCGTCTCCGACCTTCCGGCCGGATAAGACCTTAGGCTGAAAAAGAAGACCGATGCCGTTAATTAGTGTCATGGCATTGTCCCCCTTTTATATGGTTTATAGCACCCATCTTTTTCTCCTATCTATATATCGAAAAAAACCGGCGAAAAATTCATGCGCCCCCATTAAAAATCACTAAGGATATTAAGCATTTTTGTTATCTTATCCTCGTTGGAATAACCGGTATTGTTCTTTATTTCCAGGAGAGCGCTCGCGATCGATTTAAAGTCGTCGTCTTTGTTGTCCTCGTAAAAGCGGTCAATGGTCCGGAACGTGTATCCAAGGATTATCTCATTGAGACCGCCCTGTTGGATTGATTGTAGCGTTTTCTTGTAGGTGCGGTAAGCTAAGGTGAAGATGACTTGTTTTTCGCCCTTTTCCCTGGTTTGCTCGGCCAAAGCGAGATAATTTTCGCTCAAACCGCGCAAAGCGTTCACATTGTTGGTATTGAATTGGAGCGCCTTTTTGTAGTTTTTGATGGCTTCTTCCGCGGCTTGCTGGTTGCTGCCGCGCCCCCACCACATGATATCTCCCCAGCTGGCCCAGGCATCCGCCTGCCGGAAAGGGAATTTGCCGAAAATAATTCTGACCAGATCTTTGTTCTCTGGTTTTAAGAAGTATTGAACGATTGGGTCATTGGTCTCTTTGACCTGCTCACCCAGCAGGGCGGCAAACCTTTGGTCCAGCAGGGTGTTGGTTTCGTAAAGATACTCCGCTTCTCTCTTTAGATTCCTTTTTTCATCCGGCGTGAGTTTAGGGGAGGCATCAATATTATTATTAATTGTTTTAAGATCCACCGTATAACTGCTTTCAATTATACCGGCTACTATAAGCCTGCTTTCCAGGCTTTGTCTTTCCTTGTATAACATAAGCACCATTTTCATAACCGATTGCATAGAGAGGTCGACTGCGTGTTCGCGATTCGAAAGGTAAACATTGTGCACTTCGGCCAGTGCGGCCAGACCTAAATCCAGTCGTCTTTGTTTTTCCTGCGCCGTGCTGAACTCAGAAAATTCCGACCACCCAAAATAAAGATCGGCTTGATAAATCTTGCCGTTGACATAGTGAACGTTTCTCGGGTCGGCTGAAGGATTGGCCATGGCCAGCCGTACGGCTGCGCGGTAGATCAGCAGTAAATCGGACAGATTTTCCTCCGCAACAACATCATATTCCATTTCTCTTGCAATTCTGAGGATTGCCTCCTTGGCGTTCTTATCGGATTTTATTCCGGCGTAGTCTGCGGTGCTTAAATTATCAAGCGTGTACAGAACGATCCGGTTCAAAAGCAAGGCATGGTTGAAATCATGATCCGCTTCCTTTTGGAATATCTGATTTTGCGCCGGTACATCTAATAGCGATTTACGCAATTTTTCGTATTCCTTTTTTATATTGTTTAGCTTGGGAAAATAAGTGTTGATTCCGATGATAGACCTCAGGGCCTGATAAATCAAAAGCGGATCCTGTTCGCCGTTAAGCTCGTCATTAATAACTTCCATCAAAATCTTGTTTGCGTTTTTTCCCGTCTCAAGCGCCCGATCCAGGTCATCTTCGAATAGGCCACGACCCGATGGCAAAAGCCTGATGTTTGCACGCCCGATTTCCTTATTGCCCAAAATCTTCTCTATTTCTTTATGGGCATAGACCATCATTTTAAGGTAGATCTGCGCTTCGGCGAGCTTTAGCTTTGGCCTCAGCTCCTTCGGAACGTCCTTTTTGAACTTGTAGATAAGATCAAGCGTCCGCTTGAGGTCCCCTGCGCTCGCGGGGGTTTGATAATTGATCGCGATCCGCGGTATCAAGATCGCGGCCTCAAACTCGAATTGGACCGTCGGGATCAGGTTCCCTCCTTTTACCCTGACAGTGGGAACGCCGCTCTCGGACACCGATTTCATGATCTCGACTAACGCGTCGGAGAAGAGCCGGCTTCCCGGAGAGGCCTTGCCGGTCAGTTTATCCCAGGCGCCGCCGGACAATTCGGAGCGGTGGCGGTCATATTCCTCAAGGAAAGCTTCCCCGAGCTTGAACGCCTTCACGTGGTTGCCGCCGTCGTTGAACTCCCGCATGATCGCCACCATCATCGCCATGCGTGTGCCATCGTCGAACCGGTTCGAGTCGAGCGTCGACTGGAGCAGGTCTCCGACCACGATCTCGCCGAAGTTCAAGGTCTTGAGGATGCCCTCGAGATTGAAAATGGTCATCATTACCAGCTGCGGGTTGTTGCTGAACTTGGCGAGCAGCAGGGTGCGGTAAAATGCTTCCGCCGCCGCTTGGTACCGGCCGATGTTCCTTAAGGCGGACGCGTAATTATAATTTACTTCAGCGTCATCGGGATAATATTCAAGCTGGCGTTTTGCGTTCCAGAACATTTCTTTTGCGGTTGCGGGAAACTGTGGTTTCGTGTGCGCGCCGTCGTTTGCGGCGAGATCCAAAAAATAGGTCAGGGGGGCGTCGATCAGGTCTGATCCGCTGATGCTCCGGGGGGAGGGCAGTAATTCGGGTGTTTCGATGATCGAAATCGTTTTCGGCAGGGAGCTATGATAGGGAGCGACCTTCACTTTTGAAGTCCGGTTCTCCTGCGCGATCGCGCCGGTCAGAGTAAGAACGGAGATGGTAGACATGTAATATCTGGGAAGCGGCTTTTTGTCGCCGGCCCTCTGCACCGGATCGTGGATCCCGCTTACCTCGGATCCGTTCTTCTGCTTCTTACTTTTCGGTGTTTTCATGGTCTGTCCGGCCACGTATTCATTGAGCCCGCCTTCAAAGTCGGCGGTCATTTTGGGATCGTTCAATCCCAGCGAGGCCATCAGATAAACGTCGAGCGGAATGATGTTCCGGTCGGAATCGACCCTGACGCTTGCCGCTTTTTTCCCTGCGGCCAGCTGCGCCAATAAATTCCTGGCCTGGCAGACGGTGCCGGGATCGTCCGAAGCGAGGATCGCTTCTCCCAGTTCCTTCGGGCCGCGGATGCCGTCGTATTTTTCGGTAAAGCCCAATCTGGCCTCGCCGAACTCGATGCGGGTTGAGATGCGTCCGCCGGCGTCCACTATCACTTCCAGCTGGTCGGGGACAAAAGGCGTAACGTGAGCGGCCTCGATCTTCAAGAGGACGTCCTCGAAGCATTCCTTCGTTATGAAAAGTTTTCCCTTGGTGTAATAAGAAACGACCGCTCCCTTTTCCTCTTTTTCCGAGCCCGTCCCGTTGCCGAGCGGTTTTACTCCATAATAGGTGAGCCGGTATCCGGATTTGCCGAGCAGGTTATCGATTAAGTCCTTGTGCGTCCAGTCGAGCACATAATAGGTGGTCCCGTTTTCGTTCAGGGTCAGTAGATTTTTAGCCCTTTCCGAGGGGTCCGCGATCTGCCGGTACATGGCGCCGGAAAAATTTACCGCCGCTTCAAGAACCGCCAGATTGTCGCGCTGGACCTTTTCCCAGTATCCCTTGTTCCCGGTGTCGAAACGGGCAAAGTCCTCGAGCGCGGCCGGTACGATATAGGATGGGTTCACGGTAATGGCTCCGCGCAGGACGTCCTTGTGCCCCCATCCGTCCGAAACGGTCAGAATATGACGGTGGTTCTTCTCAATGATATCGAACGCTTTGATGCGGGAGAGGAATTTGGCGGCGAGATCGGCGTAATATTCTTTTCCGCCGGCGGGGGCTTTCCAGACGCCGCTTTTTACCAGCGCGTCGGCGCGGACCAGCGACCAGGCGATGTAAAGATCGGCGTCAGTCGCGGAATGCCGGTCTGACAGATTAACGGCCTGGACCGTTTGTGATTTTAGGACGCCGTTATTATCCTTTTCTTCTACCAGCTCCATTCTCCAGGGAAGGAGCTGATTGTCGTTTAGGGAATTTAATACACCGTTTAAAAGGCGGTCGAAATTGTTTTGATAAACGCCGACCTGGGCTGGATTGTCCTGATAGATCGATGAGGCATTGGCCAGGATCTTCATCCAGTAGCCCATCCCTTCGGAAACGACATCGTCGTCCTGAAGGCGGTAAATGTACGAGGCGTCGCCGACGTTGAGCATGAACCCGGGATTGTTCTTGTCGTTTACAGGAGAGAGCGCGCTCGCGATCACGGAAGGGAGCTCCTTTGACCATTTTTCGGCGAACTGGGGAGAGAGCGTTCCGTTATCCATCACATTGCAAACGCCGGATATAGGAAGTCCGGCCTGCACGGATGAAACAGCGGTATGGTTTTCGTGGCTAAGGTAGGCCGGGACACCGATCGCCAGAACGGCGGCGGCTCCCAAAGATAATCGCAAAAAGCCGCGGCGGGTCATCCCCGACGGCGGGCTTTGATTGAAATTATTTATCCTAAATTGGTTAGCCATGGCACTTATCCCTCCGAGTGCTCGTTTTTATAATTATCGCCACAAAAACACTATGCTCCTCTCTGTATATATATCGAAAAAAATGAGGGGTAATTTCAAGCTGTTTTTGCCGGTCAGGATGGGGTTTTTTTGACCAGGTCGAGCATCTTTTTCCCGTTCCGCTTTTCCCATTTCCTCTGCCAGTCATCGGACTGGTTGCCGAACCTTACAATAATCTCGCCGAGCAGCAATTTCTGCCATTCATACACTATCCAGAATCCGACTATTCCCATGGGTAGGGAAGAGAAGTCCCCGTAATTTACGAAATCGGTAATGAGATTGTTCCTGATGACCTTATAACCGGCGTATGATAATCCGGCGAGCCAGAAGAGGTTCTTGTTCATTAAGGCGTTTGCCGCTTTGTCCCAGAGCTGCGGGCGTACCT
Organism: uncultured bacterium; assembly: GCA_903930225.1. GTDB lineage: Bacteria > Margulisbacteria > WOR-1 > XYC2-FULL-46-14 > WPAF01 > CAIYXV01. The sequence goes on from CAIYXV010000100.1 coordinate 19,637, forward strand.
TGTTCTTGGTGACCAGGAACGCGGAGCGGTCGTCACTTATGAATTTTACCATTACTCCTCTGCTGATCGCGGGCTGGGCGATGGTCTCGGTCGGGATGTGGCGGTTCACTGCCCCCAGGCCATAGGCGAGACCTTCGGTGTCGCGATTAAGCAGTTTTCTCAACCCGCTTAAGGTTTCAGAAAGCTCCATTTTCTGCGCGCCCTCGTGATGGCGGCTCATCTTGAACGCGGTCATTGATGTTTTCCAGGCGAGCAGGCCGAGGAGGGGGAGCCATCCGATATGGGGGAGCACCAGGCTGCTGCTTATCTCAGAATTCACAAACGAAAGCGCGGTCATCCAGAACATGGTCAGGAACATCAGTCCGTAACGGTTGATATCGGTGGCCAGCGAGCTCATCGGATAGGTGTAGCAGGCAAAAAGATCAAGCCACTGGCTGAACGTGAGCGATTGCCGTTCACGATAAAAATCCCTTAAGAATTCCCTGATGTATTCGGCATTCCCGCCGAACCATCTGTCCCACTGGCCGAAAAGAACCCCCAGGTCGACTACCGCATCGTTCCACTGTACCGCTCCTTTGCTTCCCGCCGCCTGGAAATCCTTGCTGAGCATTGCCACGCCGGTAGCCGAATCCTCAACTATTCTCAAGATGTTGTAAAGTATGCGGGTATGGATGTACTCGCTAAGCTGGAGCTTGCGCTTTGCGATCGCGGAACCCGCTCTTGGCATTAGATTGAAAATAAAAAGATTTCCGAGCGAAGCGTAAGCCGCAAAATCCCAGAACCCATGGCCGGCAAACCATTCAGCGGGCATCCCCAGATGAGGAGCGAGGTGCGCCACTCCGTAGTAAGTGGCAAAGATAGACGGGATAACCGGGAGTTTTAGCGCTTTGGCAGCGGCTACTCCGGCCACCGCGACCATCAATGCGGGCTGCCATCCGGATAATCCGGGAATGGTAGATAAAAGTCCCATCCCCGCGGCGTAGACCGCCCCGAGCACCGGGATGAGCATGGAAGCGCGTTTCAGCGCGCCGTAGAATTTGGATTTAGCGACTTTACCGTATATTAGCTCGTCATAAGTGCCGTTATCGCGCATGGTAAAATTGACCGCTTCGATCGTTTTAACGCATTCCATTACCGCGTCGATCGGCATCATGTTGGCGTAACCGATCGGGAACGCCGTTTTCCTCAATCTTTTGTGGCGGTGACGCACGATCCCGCGCGGCGCTTTTTGTCCGCGGGCGAGCCACATGTTATCCCTGAGCGTAGTGTCCTTGTCCTGCTGGGCGCGGATGAGCGTTCCCATGCCCTGGTATTCGTAGTTGTTGCCGAACTGCAGTATGGCATCTCCCCGGTAGACCAGTATCCCGTGATGGTAGCCAAAGTGAGACGAGAGGAATGGGAACCGGGTCGAAGTTATGTTGTCCAGGTCCCAGTTGCCGTGGAAGTCCGAGCCTTCGCGCTCAAAATAAGTCCGCTCGAACCGGCGGTCGTCAAGGTAATTAAAGACCGTCCCAACGCCGGCGACTTCCTGCCCGCTCTCCTCCGCCTGGCCGAGTGTTGCCGATAATTGAGAAATAAACTCCTCCTGCCGGGTCTTTATTTCTGTGCGGTGGTCTTCGGTGTAGTCAAATATCTTTGCGATCGCGCGCGGAGCGGTAAAATTTGTCCGGTCGGCGATCCGGGCGATCTTTCTGGCCATGATCGCGAATTCGAGTATCCGTCCCTCGTCAAGTTCGTATTCGGTCATTCCCTGCTGTGAGATCGACCAGGCGACGATCTCTTCCATTGTCCGCGGTCTCGGGATTATCAGTTCGTGCCTTCCATTTTCAAGCAATAGGAATTGCTTTGCCCCGTTCTGCTTATCCTTTGGGGTCCAGAGCGCCGGAATGGTATACCATTCGTAACGACTATACAGCTTTTCGTGCTCTTTCTTCTTTTTATCAGCATCGAGCTTGCGACCCAGGTCCATTGCCAGCTCGATTATCTGGTTCTTCTGCCTCAGGCTCAAATGCTTTTGCGTCGCAAGAAAACGCTTGATCACTGTCGCCGACCCGGCCCCGTTTTTCCCATTTTGCCGGAGCGGTTCGATATAATCATCGACTGCAATCTGGGGTATCCCGGTCGTATCGTTCAGGTCAAGCTTCTTATTAGCTACTGCGTAGTGGGCGGCGACAATGCCGAGCGCCTGTGAAGCATATACCGAGACGGCGATCTCATCGGCGATATCGACCAGGTTGGCGCGAATATCGGAAAGTTGCCCTTCGCAGTAGTTCATGGTGATGACGGATTCGGTTTCTGAAATTTTGAATGCTTTAAATACTTCGGAGGCCGCCTGTTTGGCCGTCATTTTGCGTCCGTGAATAAGGTCTATCAGGCGGCGGGCGATGTCGTCCGGCGTGATCCCGCGTTCGAGTTTGGCCTTAAAATCAAGATCCTCGTCGGAATGGAGGCGCAGCTGCCTTACCACGTCGTCTTTTATCCAGTTGTGGATCTTGACCGGGATGCGGGTCTGTCCGCCTTTTTCCTCGAAAAACCGCTTTATGGAGTATCTGATGAACACCCCGAGCTGTTCGCCGACGCTCGAGCCGAGGAGCGCGACGTTGGTGAGCGCCGCCTTGGCCGCGGTGTAGTCAAGATGGCCTACTTTCTGGCTGAAGTAATGGGTGACTTCCAGCGATTCTCCGGTCCTTCTTGCGATCGTTCCCGCTTTTACCCCGCCACTGATATCCTTTAAAAGATCGGCAAGCTTTTTCTTGCTCAATGTCATGTAGTTGCCCGGTGTCATATGCGCAGTCATCACGTCGGCCGGGATCTTGGCGAGCTCGGTTTGCAGTTCGGCCGCGGTCAGCCCGGTCTTGGCGATCCCGACTACCTTGTCGCCGAACGATTTCAGTGAATCTTTTTCGATCAGTCTTCCGCGCTCACCGGGGGCGGGGTCGGCTTCAATCTGGCTGACCAGCCATTCCCGAATTTTTATCCCTTCCTCATATACTTTCCCGTCGGCGATCACGATATCTTCCAGCAGTTTTGCCGCGCCGGCAAACGAAAGGTTCGCCTGATATTTGACCACGCTTGTGCCGGTCATTTCATAGGTTTCGCCGCCAAACTCGACCGTGATCGCTTCGTCTCTGTCAAGTATCCGCGAGGCCAAAGCGGAGACTTTGGGTAACGCTTTGCCAAAACCTTTGGTTCCGGGTTTCCCTTTATTGCCGTTGAGCAGTATCCGGGGGATAAGCGTCGACATCTCGCGAAAAGATTTTATCCAGCCCTTGGTGCTGGGCTTTCCCTTTCCGCCCAAACCTTTGCCTATCAGTCCGGTTATCTCTTTCAGTATCTGATCGGCGATTTGTTTCTTTAACGATTTGATAATTGCTTCGACCGCTTCGTCAATCGTTTTGGCTCCCGACATCGCTTTAAACAATTCTTTTATTCCGTCTTTTCCTACGATTGCCGCAAGGTCGAAAAGGGTGCGATTGTTCATGAGCAGATCAGTAACCGCGTCACCGAAATCCTTTCTTATTTTGTCCATCAGCTTGGGTGTCTTCTTCAGTTCCTTGGCGCTTTTGATCTTAAGTATTTCGTCAATAAGCGATTCCTGCTTTTTGGCGTCCGTGACCAGGGCAGGGAGGCCGTTCAACGGCGTGAAAACTTTTCCGGCAAGGTTGGCTACTTTTGCCCTTGCAGTATCCGGTATCACAATGCTCTTCACCAGCTGAGCGGCTAGTAGTTTCTTTTCTTCCTTGTGATTCGCGGCTGATTCAATATGCTTTCTTATTTTTGATGCGGGGTCGCCGAAATCCCGCACCATGACCGCCGATATCTTTTGCACGCCGTCGATCTCATGCGACATAAGCTGGTACATGCCGAGCGTTCCGGCATTCACTTCGCGGTAGTTGCGGTCAAGCTCGGTCTCGACCATTTCCCAGATAAAGTCGGATTCGACCTGGGTCAGAACATGACGGCTGGCAACCTCACTTACGATCGGTTCCACTTCTTCCTTCCATTTTTTCCAGACCAGGTATTGCGCGCCCTCAATGCCGAGGTTCGGATCGGCCTGCCTCATTGCTTTTACCTCTGCCGCCCAGTCCTTGCCGAATTTCCTTTTTGGCGCGAGGGCCACGCAAACCTCTTCGGCGAGCGTTCTCGATTTATTTGCCCTCCCGCCCGGGCTTTTTCCGTCAAGCCCCTCAAATCCGCGCACATAAGCGGAGTATTCGATCTTCTTTGCGATGTTGATCGCGGTCGTGTTCCCGCTGGCGGCAGGGGTCCTTTCTTTATCCGTCATCAAGACGAATTCCAGAAACTGCGCCCATTGAACGTCTGTGAACTTATCCCGTTTGATGCCGGTGTTTTTTTCGAACGCTTCAAGCAGTTTTTTGAACTTTGCGGGCGCCCAGCCTTTGAATTCCGCAAGGAAGGTCTTGAACTCGGCCTGCCCGGGGGTGAGCGGAGCGGCCGGGTCCTGATTTGCCAGCCACAGGATCGCTTTGCTTATGTTGCCATCCTCTCCCGCCTCGACCGCGCGTCCGAACTCGTACTGGTCGCGGAGACGATAGTAAAGATCAACGTCCTCACGATAGATGCGCGCCATTCCTTTGGCTTCTTCCTGAACGTTGCCGGCGGCGACCGCTTGTGTAAGTGTTCTGGCGCTTTGCTCGCTGATCTCGTATTCTTCCGTAAGCAGGGCCACCAGATCATCAAGATCTTTTTTCTCCATCCGGGAGCCCAGCAGTATAAGTTCTTTTCCAAGCTTGGCGATCGGGTCGGTCCGGCGTTCGGAAGCGAGCCTCAATGCCGCCTTGCGGGAAATAACATAAGCGCGTTTCGTGTCGATCCCGGCTTCGATCGCAAAGTATCTCAGGGCTTTGGCCAGATATTCTTCGCGGTAGGGAACGATGACCGTATCCACCAGCGTGTTGATCTCGTCGTCGGTCAAGGTGCTGTTCTTGTCCATCCTCCGTATAGCCGAAGCGACGGCCGGTGCGACATGCAGGTTGTCCAGCGTTATATCGCGTTGGTCAATGACCGCGTCTTTAAGGTTGTTAAGAACTTTCCGGTATTTAACGCGCAACGCGGGGTCAGATACCGCTTCGTCGAGACGGTCAGCGAACAGCGCCTTGAGCGCTTCGTAGGTGACTTTTTCTCCATGCCATCTTCCGATCGAATCCCTGAACCTGACCACCTGACCTTCCGGCGCGGCGTTCTCGTACGCTTCGTTCGCGACGTCATCCATGGTGCGGTGCGCCAGCCAGGCGCGCTCTTCGACCGAAAGGCTGAAAGCAAGGTGGTCCTTGGCGTCCACGGACAGGTGTGAGAGCGATGTGATCTGGTCGATTATTCCGCGGATCTTTTTGATCCGTCCTTCAAAGATGTGCGCGGTCTTTATGAACCCGTACGTCTGTCCCTTGCAGGTCCAGGCGGCGGCGTTGCGGAATATCACCTTGTAGGCGCCGTACTTGATGCGGGCGTAAATATCCTGCACCAGGCATTCGAGCGGGTTCTCGTTCATGAACCCGCCGGGCGCGGTGTAGCGGAACATCATCAGCTTGGCCCTTTCTTGTTTGTTGTCCGATACTTTGGGGAACTTTAAAGCATCCACTCTTTCGGTCTGTTCGACCGTTCCCATATAAGAGAGCGCGCCGAAGGTATAAAAGGCGGACGCGAGGTAGAACCCGGCGAAAAGCATCGACTCGAACGGGCCGTGCGCCTTGGTAAAAAATACCGGATGAAGGGTAAGGAAGAAAAGCAAGTTGAACACTTTGGCCAGCTTGGTCGAAACGATCAGCGGCTGGTAGGGGAGGTGGAAATCCGGGATCTTGATCTCGTCCAGGTCGGCAGTGAGCGGGGCTAAAGCCGACTCGATCTGTTTTCTCTGATCAGCGGCCGCCAGCGCCTGAAGCGCGAGATCGGCCCTTTCGATTATGTGCTTTATATCGTCAGCGCTTAAGTGGGATTCCCCCTTTACTTTTTCCTTAAGGTTGCTTATGCAATTTTTTGCTTCATCCGAATATTTATTTGTTCGTTGCGGCTTGCTGTCCTTGACCTTGTAAAGGTTTTCCAGTATCTCGAACAAGTACCTTTGTTTCACATAAAGCGGGGCGCTTTCGCGCGCCAGCTGGCCGATGCGGATCCTTTGCTTGATCGTGTCGTGGATCCCGCCCGCGACATAGGTGGTGGCCATCGCCCCCAGTCCGAATAACGCGGTCATGAATTCCTTCCCCTGCAGTCCGAGATAATCTTTCCCTACGAACATCATTAGCGCGCCGACGATCACGGGAAGGGAATTTTTCAATACCGCGGCCACTTTTTCCCTGAAAGCGGGGCAGCTTTTGAGCGCGAACGCCCCGGTCATGCCGAGCGCGGTAAAAGCGGCGCCCATCGGAATGGTTACGCTGAAAACAGAGGCAATGCCGATCGCGGCGACCGAGCCTAACGCGAGCGCCCCCATCAGGGCGACATTGCTGTGGCCGGCGCTTCCATTGGCGCGGGCGATTATCTCCATGTCTTCGGCTGACCTTATCCCGTGCTCGTAGATAGCATCCATCCGTTTGAGGTCCGGGTTGATCGCTTCGGCCGCTTTGTCGAGCGCGGAGTCAACCCGCAGTGCGGCTGAATAAGCGGTCCGTTTTAGTCCCAGCAGATTGTCGGAGATGACATCGATCGCTCTTTCTTTCACGACCACGTGGTCGGTTTCGATGGGAATCATGCCGAGTTCGGCTAGTGCGCTGTTCCAGGTCCGCTCAGTGATGATGTTCGAGATATCCCGGACCTGTACTTGGTCGAGGCTTTTATCCTCGACCCTTAATTTCAATATCCCTTTTGAAGCGAGGATCTCATTTGCCTGAGGGAGCGAAGCCATTAGGGGGATCTGCCTGGCCATGACGGTCCGGTCCATAAAGCCGGCCGAGGTAAAGGTGCGGTTGGCCAGTCTGGTGAGACGGCTTTGAGGAAGCTCTATTTCGGCTTTCAATGGTCCGCTTGTCATTATTTTTTCCCTTTCTAAATCTAAAATTGGACCGATACTTGTTTCCGTATATATATCGTCAATTTTGGGGCTGGATTTCAGAAAATCGCAGGGGAATTAATAAGCTTTAAAAGAACCAAAATAACCATATTTTAACAATGATGAATTTTAGGTGGTTATCTTTTTTAATATTTTAATGGTTTCATCTAAGGAAGTCGGGGTATATATCGCTCCGCTCCCTCTTTTTCTAATGTCCCTGGTCGGAAAACTTAATGGATTGCAGTTTATCAACGTCCTTTCATAATATCTGGCCGAATCTACTTCCCGCCAGGTCGTATCTGAGCCGCCAAAATTAATCGAGGCCACCGAACTTAAAACCATCATGTCGCGGCTTTCTTTTTCATAACCGCTTACTATTGGTAAAACCGTAAATGGATTGGAGGCTAAATATGTTGAAAAGAAACATATCCCAACTGTAATAGCATGAGAATATAATTCAGTATCAATTGTAGCCATTGGGCCGGGCCCTCCGCCTCCGATCGTATAAAATTTGTTTTTCCACAGGGCTTTGGCAAATTCAGTCAGAGTATTTTCTGATGGATGGGTTGGGCTGAATCTGGTCCCGGCAAAAAAGGAGACCGGAAGAAAATCCGCATGGAAAAGGTGACCCTGATCAGGGTCAATAAACAGGTTGCTTTCTATGGTCTTTGTTATTTTCTCCTCATCCTTAATGGAAAGGTGTGATTGTAACGGGCTTTTAGCGGATTTTGGAAGATTGGCGTCAATTATAACGGAAGGTATCCCCTTATACGCTGCGGCATGCAGACAATCATCAGCTATGGGGTCGTGATTCCCCCTGAAAACAACTAAAAGTCTTCCGCTCAGAGTAGCGGTCATGGCGGCAATCGACCGCAGTGGAGGAGTAATGATTGTCACTTTTAAGAGATGGTTATCCAAAGCGCTCTTTCGGGCCAAAACTCCAATTGATAATCCGCCGTTTTTTATTAATCCATTCAGCAGGGGCTGCAAGATCCCGGAGGTTTGGAAACAAACCACTGCGATCCCGTGTTTGGCTAGAGCGGCCCCAAGATTATAAGCGATATCTGCATCGGCCGAACTATGAATAGAAGATCCGCCATCAACAATGGTGACCATTTGACAGGGCAGGTTTGATATTCTGGCGATCTCTTTGCCAAGGATCTTTTCAATCGATAATTTTTCCGGCTTGTAGGCTGAAATCGGGTTTAAAATTATTCTGAATTTATCCAGAAATTGTTTTTGGAGAGTTTCCAGAAATGGTTTTAGATCACTATTTTTACCAAGAAGGCCGGCTATTTCGCCGGTAAATTCATGAGAAGGCATCTTAAAAAAATCGAGAACCCTTCTATCGCCGGAATGTTGAAGGCATTCTCTTTGCGCATCATTGAAACGCGCGATTTCTCTGATCGCGCAGCCGATCCTTGCCGCGGTCTTTAAAGTGTCAATCATATACAATTACCTCAGGAATGCTGTGTATATATCGATAAAATTAAAGCGAAAATTCAGTTATTATATATTGTTGGGGCTGGATTTCAATTGAATTGGCTTGCGGGGGAACTACTTTCCTTTGCTGATTCTGTCCAGCAATTGAAGTACCCTGCTTGGAGAAGTTGCGGTATATAGCCGCCCGGTCCCTCTTTTTCTGATGTTCGCGGTTGGGAAACTTAGGGGATTGCAGTTTATCAGGGCCCGGCCGTAGTACCTTGCCGAATCGACTTCTCTCCAGGTGGTGTCGGACCCGCCAAGATTGACCGATGCGATCGAGCTCAGCACCATCATGTCGCGGCTCTCTTTTTCATAATTCCCGACAATCGGAATGGCGCTGAACGGGTTTGAAGCAAGATAGGTGGGGAAGGAACAAAAACCGATAGTGAGAGCACTTTGGCTGACGACCTGATCGATGACCGCCATCGGTCCGGGACCTCCGCCGTTGATGGTGAAATAATTATTGCCGGTCAGCAGGCGGGCGAATTCTTCCAGATATTCCTGGTTCGGATGCCCAACGGTGAACTTGGTCCCGGCAAAAAACGATACCGGCTGGTGTTGAGGATTGAAGTTACTGGTCTGGCTCGGGGACAAAAAGAGCTGGCTTTCTAGATGCTCCCCGATCCGGTCTGCGTCAAAAAGGGAAAAATTATCCTGGAGCGGGCTTTTCGCCGCCTCAGGGATCCTGGTATCGATAAGGATGGCGGGTATTCCCTTGTATGCGGCGGTGTGGAGACAGTCATCGGCTATCGGGTCTTTTTCCCCCTTGTAAACGATCAGCATCCTTCCGCTTAAGGTAGCGGTAAGAGCGGCGATCGATTTTACCTTTGGGGATCTTATCAGAATATTGATCAAGCTGCGGTTAGGCCTGGTTTTAGCGGCCAGTATCCCGATCGTCAGTCCTCCGTTCTCAACCGCCCCTTTAAGAAGCGGGCCCAACATTCCATTCGTTTGGTAGCAAATAACTGCGATCCCCTTTTTCCCCAGCGAAGCGCCGAGCCGATAAGCCGCATCTTCTTCAACCGAAGTGAGCGGCTTTGATGATCCGTCAACGACCGTTACCATTTGGCAGGGGAGGTTTGAAGTTCGGTTCAGCTCTTTTAATATGATCTGATCGACCGTTACCCGTTCCGGTTTATAGGCCGAGATCGGGCCTAAGCTGATGCCGAATTTTTGCCGGAGACTGGTTTTGATCCCGGTCAGGATCTCAGGGGGTTCTTGAAATCTAGTGATCACTTCCCCGACCTCGCCCGCCAATTGGGAAGATCTCATTTTAAAGAACCCGAGCACCTGCTTGTTTCCGCCGTGCTGCAGTACGTCGCGGTAAGTATCGTCAAAACGGGCGATCTCCCTTGCCGCGCAGGCGAGCCTCAAGGAAGTATGACCAGCATTCCGCACCGGCAGGTTGTATAAGCTCATCAACGCACCAGCTTTTGCGCGGTCAGGTAGCGATCGGAGATCTCTTCTTTCGAGAGAAAAAATAATCTTTGAGGGCCGTAGTCCTCTACCACGAAAGATGACATCACCTGCCCGTAAATAAAAGCGGATTCCGGACTTTTCCCCTCCGCCAGGGCGCCGATGAACCCCCCGGCAAAACTGTCGCCCCCGCCCAGGGTATCGATCGGCGATCGATTAAGCGCCGGGATCGAGAACCTTGATCTGCCGTTGTCCATGATCGATCCGCTCCCGGCCATGTTCAGTATCGCTATTCTTACCCCAAGGTCCTTAATCGAGTGCAGCAGGGCGACGGCAGGCATGCTACCGAACAGCAGGATCGCTTCCTCGATATTCATCATCGCGATCGTGGCGTTCCGGATCGCGGTCTTTAATTGTTCCGGCGCGCCTATTGCCCAGCGCTTTTTCGTGTCTATCATGACCGTTGTACCGGGCTGGAACTGACCGATCATTTTAAGCTGCGTTCCCGGATCATCTTCGGCGACAAAAGCGAAATCGGCCGGGGGCAGAGGGGTAGCGAGCTTCTCGTGTTCAATCGGCGTGTTCATTTGGAACTCGATAGTTTTGTGTGAGCTTGGATCATCGCAATTGGCCCTCCAGATGTTGCATTTTCCAGATAGTATCTCAAGATGCGCCAGATCGACCCCTTTTGCCCGCAGAATTTCGAGGTCTGATCTTGGAAAATCGCTGCCGGTCTTTGATACCAGATAGGCACGGGAAAAATGCGCAGCGGAAAGGGAGGCGTAATATCCCGATCCCCCGGGGAGGACAAAGTCAGTCCCCCTTACAGTGATATGATCGATCATTGTCTTTCCCCAAATAATCGCGCTGCCCATTAAAAATCGAGCTCCTTTCGGTCATTGAAGCTTAAATTATAATGCTCGAATCTGATCGTATAGGTCCGGGCTCCGGGGATCAATTTTGCTTTTACTGCTTCAATGTCCTTGCCTGAACCGTCAAGAAAAGTAACCGTATCCTCATTGATCCTGAAGCTTTTAGCCTTTTTAAAGACCTCATGCTCCTCCCAGGCGGCGGCAAGCTCTTTTGCGCGTCCGGCAAGCTCCTTACCGTCACGATCATAGTAGGTGAGGTTCACTTTTACGCTTTTCCCAAAATCGGGGACCAGCGCTCGTATGATCCGATCGGTCATAATATATGCGTTCCAGATCGAGGTCGGAGGTTCATCCGGCGTACGATAATATTGAGGCTCATCTCGTCTGACCGGGCTTGGGCCAAAATACATCCACCACAGGTGCGGGCAGTATTTATTGTCAATAAAAGAAAGATCGTCTAGAAGCCGCTGTTTTTCTTCCGCGGTCATTATCCCTTCGCCGATCGCCCGTGACATGCTTTTTTCTATAAGCCGCCAATAATGGTCGGCGCCATCCGGGTTTTTATCCGAGAGGGGATCGAACGCGAAAAGCATGGCCGACAACTGTTCTTTGACCTGGCCCCTCCCTTTTTCCATGAGCTTCGCAAGCGACGCTTCGTATGAGCCCGAATTTTCCTTGAAAACCTGGCGGATCCCTTCAATGATCCTGAAATAAAGCTCCAGGTTGATGTTCCTCAGTCCCCCTTTTTCTGAAAGGGAGCCCGCTACGTCGCAGGCGGTCTGGAATTTGTGCATGTTAAGGAAAGCATTAACGGCCGGCAGGTTGACCGAACCGTCATTATTCCTCAGTAACGACCGCGTTTCCGGGTCGTTGAACATATCGGTCACAGCGGTCTGCCATGATAAAAAAGCGTACGCCAGATCCCCAATGTTCTGGTGGTATTTAATTAGTAGCTTTATCAGACGGAGTTTCTCTGGAGTTATGTCTTTTATAAATTCGAAGAGTGCAAATTCGTCGATCAGCCGGGCGCTCATCTCAGGATGTTCAAAGAACCTTACCAGTTTCCCGATGTCGTGCGTCAACACGATCAGGTCCCTTTCGCTATCCGTAAGTGTTTCGGAGGCAGCTTTTAACTCGGCAAGGTTCTTTTTTACTCTTGTAGGCTCTCCGAACTCAAACAGTCTTCCCAGCCTTTTAAGTGAAGACCCGATAACATCCCGAGCATGGAACGCCTGCCGCGATACGGCGTAAACGTTCAAGGTGTGCGGGATCAGATTGCTCTTTATTACTGCTTCTTCTTCCTCAGTAAGCCAGTTCTTTGATCCATGCTCCAGGATAACCGCTTTGAAAAATTCATATAGCGCCGGTCCAAACAGGTGGCGGCCCCCATTGATAATATCCTCTATTTTAGTCGGGAGGATATGGCTGCGGATATGTGACGCGTATGCGAAGACCCCCTGGTCGAACAGATACTGAACGAGCCTTTTTTGGGGTGTCATTTTATAAGCAGGAAAGACCCCGGTCTTTTGAGTTGTCTCACCTGAACCCAGTCTTTCGGAAAATTCTATCGTCCGCTCGATCGCATTTTTAAGCGTGCCGTTACCGTCATTGTTCACGATGATATCGAACTCCGGCAGGCGGGGGGCGTAGCGTTCTCTGGTCCCGCGGACCCTTTGTATCCTGGTTTCAAGGGCGGGCCCGGATTCTCTCCCCCTTGATATCAGACGCTGCTCGAGGATCTCGGGCGAGACGTCCACGAATACCGCGCCGAACCTTGCATTCTGCGGCAGCGCGGCCCTGACCCCGGCGATAATATTGGGACCGGCGGCCAATACCCCCTTGAAACCGGGCGCAAGTTTTGAGATAAGTTCATCCCCGTTAACGCCGTAAAGCGCATTGCCGACTCGGTCGACCCCCATGAACGAGTCTGTTCTGACCCGTTCTAGGAATTCATCCGGAGCAAGGTAGTTGTAATCTCTTCCGGCGACTTCATCGGCCCTGATCTCCCGGCTGGTGTGAAGCACGATCTCGGTGAAGCCTCTTTCTTTAAGCGCGGCGACGATCGATGATTTTCCGGAAGCGGTATCACCGCAGATCGCGATAATAAGGGGCGGGATGGGGCCGGGACCGGGTATTCGACCCGATATTTTGGGCGTTCCCGGGACCCCTGATAATTTATCGATCATCGCCATCTGGATACCTCCCGGATCAGAAGCCGATATTCTTTAGGATATCAGCCGCCCGCCTGCCCGTGAACGGAACGTTCTTGGTATAAGCCTCTCTTCCGTCCTGGGCTTTTTTAAATATCTTAAAGACCTTCTCTACCTGCTCTTTTGTTAGTGGCAGGTCGGTCAATAAAAAGCCGCTCCAATCGTTGAATTTTGGAAGGATATTTCCCTGAGAATCAATATACCCATGCTCTATGAGATCGTCCCAGATCCTCTCTTTTTCTTCCCCCAGCCCGTCAAGATCCGATCGGTTGACCGTTCCAAACCCGAAATATCTAATAAAGTGATAACGAAGGTCTTCGTTGCCGATGTTGTCTTCGATCAAACGGTTGTCAGGAATTTTTTTCAGGTTAAGATCAAGGGGAAAGATGGTGGAAAGCTCGGTCCCGTCGTTAAGCGGCATGCTCCCGAACATTACCCCGTCATAGAAGCCGAACTTGATCTTTTTCTTGCCTTTGGGCGTCTCTATCTCAAAGTTCTCGCCGGCTTTTCCGTTAAAACGGTAGATCAGGGTGGCGCCGTCCCCGGCCACGCTTGGGTCGATCTCCTCTATCCGGCTGTCGTATATCACCGTATTCGAAGGTATGTAGAGGTCTCCCTCGCCGGTCCAGTAGATGGTTGAATCTAGTATCACCACATTGCTGCCGACATGGATCTTTCCTCCCTTTGTGCTCTTGAAGGAGGTGTTGCCGCCGATATAAACATGGTCCCGGTTCGGGATCACAAGCAATTCCTGCCCGGTCACTTCATGGTCGACCGCGCTCCCTTCGCGGACATTGCTAATCGTCCTGGCGACCGCGCGTTTGGCGGGATTTTCGTCAACCAGAAGCTGCCAGGCGTTGAAGAACTCCCGTTTTGTCCCGGTGTCGAGCCAGAAACCGTCGATCCTTCCGGCGGCGAGGCCGTTCTCCTTTTCATCAAGCTTGAGCGCGGTCTCCCAAATCGTTTTCCAAAGGACATACTCCACGCCGTCCGGCTTGCGCATCATCCATTCGTCCTTAGCCCCTTCGCCGAAACGGTTCTTGACCGCGCGGCAGGCGAGGAAGAGTTCTTTCCAGTTATTTTTCAAAGAAACATTCCGGCATCTTTTGAAATACCAATTTTCAGGAGGGGTATCGCCGTCGTTGCTGAACCCGCCGAACTCGGTCAGGATCTCAATTGACGCGTCCCTTATCTCTTCCCAGACCTCTTTTGAATTATTGGTAAGCGGGGCGGGTGACAGGAGGTCGACAATGCCGCCGAAATACTTTTCTTGAAGCGCGATCGTTTCAAGTGAAGAGAGAACAATATCGTTGGCAACGACCCAGAGAAGTCTCCAGTCCCGGATATCCCATTCTGATTGATCAAAGGCCTTCTTTAATTTCTTTATTAGGCCTTCGTTGCTCTCAGGGACCGTATCGAGGATCTTTTCGCGGTCGCCCTTGCTGACCGTTCCGGTCACGCGCAGAGTCCCTGCGTTTTCATCTTTTTTTAAATAGCTTAAGCCCGGGGCGCTTTTAAACGCCTCAATGGTCGCTTCCGGAAGCCGGTAAAGTTCAATCTCATACGGGGCCATCCATTTTTCAAGCGTGTTCGAAGATACGACCGGCTCGTCATGCAGCTTGGACCAGTCGGGGGTCTGGCCAGCGTAAGTGAAAAGGACCGGCTCGCCGGTCTTATAAGACGGGCGGGTATAGTGTTCCTCATCGCCGTAAAGCACGGCGATATCCCGGCGGATCAGCTTAACCATGCTGTTCATATCTATCTCTTTTTGTTTGGCCCTTCTCGCCAGCTCCTGGATCTTTACCACCGAGATCTTTTCTTTGAAGCCGAGCACCGCGCCGGTGATCTTGTCGACCAGCACGATGCCGAGCTGTTCCAGGTGCTTCAGTTTTTTGTCCCCGGTCGTGATCCCTTCGCCCAGCACCTGTTCCGGAACGGTAAGATTTATTATTCCGTGCTCATCTTCGGAGAGAAGATGTTCTCCGACCGTTATCCTCCCGGCAAAAGCATTGTCGGACGCCGCCAATATCAGCCATTCCCCGGGAGGGAGCTGCTTGGCCAGCATTTCACAGGACAGGGTCACGATCTGGTTTAGCGAACGATTCCCGACCATCGCCGCCCCTTTATCGCCTTTTTCCTGTTGGGTGATAGGGGTCTCTCTCTGCGCCATGCCGGAGCCGTTCAGCCCGATGAAGATCGGATGGTTCTCGTCGCATCTCGCGACCCCTTCATTTATGAGAAAAATAAAAGTCCCGAGCGCTCCCCGATAACGCGGATCGAATTCTTCCGACAGCCCGCGTCCGTACCCGAGAACTTCGCTGATCGTGTCCCTTAGCCGGTGGTCTCCCTTGAGCATTTTTAATGTCCGCTGGGTCCTTCCGGGAAGGGTCGAGACCATTTCGTTGCATATGTAGACCATGGTCTTGATCGGGATGCTGGGTTCGTTGAGCGCGCGGTGGGCAAAGTCAACGCCGTTCTTGCCATAGATCATCTGATGATAAAGCTGGTTTATCCCGAAGATGGTCTGTTCGGGGGGGGTGGGGCTTTCCACCGGCCTGAAGTCGCCGGGAAGAGTAATGAATTCGGTGCCGCGCTCGATCTGGTGTTCCAGGAAATGCTGATGAATGCCGCGCAAAAGATCCATCCGGTGGAACCGTGACCAGAATACCGGACGGATCGCACCTTCGACGCCGGCTCTTAAGGCGCTATCAACCCCGTGGTTGATGCTTCCCATGCTGTATTCCGCGTCGGGATTTACGGACGGGAACGAATAATCGAGCGGACTGTTCTCCTGCGGGCCGTAGATGGAATAGATGCTTCGTATCCCCTTTATTGACGCTGGGCGGAAAGAGAAGACCATTCCCATCGCGTCGTGTACATGCATGACCGATATCTCAAGCTCTCCCGATTCAACGAACTTCCAGAGCGCGAGAGAGAAGGCGCGCATTTGATCATAAGCTTCCTTGCCGTGGGGATATGTTTCCTTGAAAGAATTGCCGAGGATATGCACATATTCTTTCCCGGCGTTGCTTACTCCCGGGCTTCCGGGGATCACTACATGCGAATCGAAGCCGTGACCCCTCTGGTAATTGACGATCGTCCCGACAATGCTCCCGGTATTGCCTGACTGCTTGATCCCCGGATACTCCGGGCTGACGTGGAGAATGATCCCTCTCCGGTTCGTAAATTGATATAGTAACGGTCTGAGAAAAACTCTACCTTCCATGATTTTAGCTACCCCTTATATTGTTATATCGGAAGGTAATTTGGTGGATTTCACTTGAAAAATGGGACATCCTGAAAATTATCGGTCTTTTCAAGATGTCCCATTGGTGGATCAGAACCCTATTTGTTTCAGTATGTCGGCCGCGATCATTCCAGCGAACGGCATCGGTTTTTTGATCACATCCACTCCGTCGCCGTAGTACTGCCTGAAATGATACCGGAGATCAGGGTTGGTTATATACTTTTCGATCAGAGAGAGATCCGGCTTTTCCTTGAGGTTCAGGTCAAGCGGGAAGACGGTAGAGACCTCTGATCCATCCTTTAATGACATGCTCCCAAACATGACCCCGTCGTAAAAACCGAACTTTATTTGTTTCTTGCCCTGAGGCGTGTCGATCTCAAAGGTCTGCCCGGTCGTTCCCTTGAACCGGTAAATAAGGGTGGCGCCGTCGTCCCTTACGGTCGGATCGATGTCTTCGATGCGGCTGTCGTAGATCACCGTGTTCGAGGGAATGGTAAGATCGCCTTCGCCGTTCCAGATGATAACGGAGTCCCTGATGATCACATTGTTGCCGATGTGTATCTTCCCGCCCTTTGCGCTGATGAAGGAGGTTTTTCCACCGATATGGACGGTGGCCGGGTTCTGATAAAGGAGGTTTTCCTGCCCGGTAATGCTGGGTTCCACCCCGCGGAGGGAAACATCGGACAACTTTCTCACGGTCTCTCTGATGGTCGGGTCTTCATGAACGAGCATGAGCCAGGCGTTGAAAAATTCTCTTTTTGTACCGGTATCGAGCCAGAAGCCGTCGATCCTTCCCGCGGCCAGCCCGTTCTCCTCTTCGTCCAGTTTGAGCGACGTGTCCCAGATCATTTTCCAGGAATCGTACTCGATCGCAGCCGGCTTGCGCTTCATCCATTCGTCCTTGGCGTTGACCCCGAACTTATGCTTGATGGTTCGGCAGGCAAGGAACAGCTCTTTCCAATTGGCTTTCAGCGAAAGTTCCCGGTTCCGCTTAAAGTACCAGTCCTTCTGCGGCGGATCATTCTCGGCGTTAAAACCGCCGAACTCAGCAAGGATGGAAATGGCCTTATCCCTTATTTCTTTCAAGACGGCGGTGGATTTTGTCGGGTCCGATTCATCGGTCATCTTTGCGATCCCACCGAAGTATTCTTGCTTGAGGGCAATTTTTTCGAGGGATGAGAGCACGATGTCATTGGCTATGATCCAAAACATCCTCCAGTCCCGGCGGTCATAACCGGATTTTTCCTTGAAACGGAGCATCCATTTTTCAAGCGTACAGGAAGAAACGGCCGGCTCGTCGTGGAGCTTTGACCAGTCCGGAGTTTGTGCGGCGTAGGCGAACAGGAACGGTTTCCCGTCACGGTGCGAAGGCCGCATATAATGTTCTTCATCGTTGTAAAGATCGGCGATATCCTTTCTGATCAGTTTCACCATGCTGTTGGTATCGATCACGCCGCCGGTCCTCCGGGCGAGGTCCTGGATCTTGATCACCGGGATCTTTTCTTCAAATCCCAGCACCGCACCGGTGTTGGGATTGACCAGCACGATGCCGAGCTGTTCCAGCGGTTTTAATTTTTCATCGCCGACCGTTATGCCTTTGCCCAGGACCGTTTCCGGGACCGTGAGATTGATTATTCCGTGTTCGTCCTCGGATAAAAGATGATCTCCGACCGTGATCCTTCCGGCAAAAGCATTATCGGAAGCGGCGAGGATCAGCCATTCCCCGAGCGGAAGCTGTTTGGCCACCATCTGGCTGGCAACGGTAACGATCTGGTTAAGCGTCCGGTTCCCCACCACCGCGGCGCCCTTATCGCCCTTTTCCTGCTGGGTTATCGGCGTTTCTCTCTGCGCCAAGCCGGAAGCATTGATGCCGATGAAGATCGGTGCTTCCGCAGACAATCTCTTTGCCCCTTCCCCGATAAGATAGACAAAGGTGCCCAGCGCTCCCCGGTACAGCGGATCGAATTCCTGGTGGAGGCCGCGGCCGTAGCCGATGATCTCATTTATGGAGTCCTGCAGGACATGGTCGCCTCTTAAGGCGTCAAGCGCCCGTTTGGTCCTTCCCTGGATATCTGAAACCGTTTCATTGCAGATGTAAATTAAGGATTTTACCGACTGGCTTTTTTCAGCCAATGCGCGGTTCGCGAATTCGATTCCGGTTTCTCCGTAGATGATTTCATGGTACAGGATGTCGAGGCGGTGTTTGGCGGAGTCCGGCGGTGTGGGGCTGTCGACCGGACGCCAGTTCCCGGGAAGTTCGATGAAGATCACGCCCCGGTCCTTTTCGGCCTTCAAAAAATGCTGGTAAGCTCCGTTCATCAGCGTGGTCCGGTGCGCGGTGGACCAGAAAATGGAGCGGAAGGAACTCAAGACGCCCGCCCTCAAGGCGCTGACCATGCCGCGATGGGTGAGTCCCATGCTTATTTCCGGATCGGAGTTCAATGCCGGAAAGGCGTAATCAAGGGGATTCGGGTCCTGGGGCCCGTAGATCGAATAAATGCTCCTGATTCCCATCAGCCTTTCGGGACGGAGAGCAAGGACCAACCCCATCGCATCATGCGCATGAATGAGCGTGATCGGCGTGTTCGAGGATTCCACGAATTTCCAGAATTCTTTTGCGTAGCTGCGGAGCTGTTGATAGGCGCCTTCCCCCAGGGGATAAGTTTCCTGCAGGGAATTTCCGACGATATGAACATAATCAAGACGGGGATTTACCAGTCCGGGTCTTCCCGGAATGACCACCTGCGCGTCGAACCCGTTGCTTCTCTGGAATTCAACCAGGTTTTGAACGATCGAGCCGACGTGTCCGCACTCATTGACACCGCGGTATTCCGCGGTCAGATGCAGGATCGCCCCTCTGCGGTTTGTGATCTGATGCAGGACCGGTCGTATAAATGTAGAACTCTCCAACATATTATTTTTCCTCCGTTCTCACATTTGCATATCGGCAGGTATGTTTAAAAATTTCAATCATTTAATGATCCCTCTCAACATCATCAGGGTCTCTTCCGGGGTGGTGGCCGAAAGGAGCGGGGAGCTTGATCTTCCTCCGATCCCTCTGAAATATTCCACGTCGAATTCCGGCACGCAGTTGATCAGCGGCTTTCCGAACTGTCGGGCGCTTACGATCTCGTCGGCGGTGGCGTGGGATCCGCCAAGATTGATGGTCGCGACGCTTGAAAGGGTCATAAAATCAGCCCGTTCCATCTTAAGATTCCCGATCACGGCGATGTCTATATGCGGATTGATCGCCAGATAGGTCCTGAAGAACGCTATCCCAAGCGTCATGGTTTCTTTCTTCTGCGCGGCTCTGGCGATCGCCAGCATATCGCCCGGCCCGGACCCGGTTATGGGGAAGCATCCGGTGTCGCACATTCCGGCGACCACTTTCTCAAGAAAATCGGACTCGACGCGGTAAATATTTTCGGAGGTCTGGCTTTTGGTTGAAGCCAGAACGGAGATCGGGGTACGCGGCCCGGAGCCGCTCAGGTAATGATAGGCTTTGTCGACATCGCCGTCCATAAATAGTCTTGCTTTTACCTCTTCGAAAGCGTCTTCCCAGCGAACGTGGCTTTGAAGAGGGTGTGCCATCGGTTTTGGCAACTGATTGTTCTCGCCGATGAAGATGACGTGGGTCCCGCCGTAGGCGGCGTCCATTGCCGCTCTGAGCGACGCGCTGTCGGAGGTTCCGTCCAGGACAAGTATTATCCGGCCCGACATGGCCGCGATCGTGGTCCTTAAAGTTCCGTTGTTATAGGGGGTTACGACCGGAAGTTTTATCAGGCCGCTGGTTTCGCTGATGTGGTCGCGGTGCACGCGGACCTGTTCTTCCGAAAGGATCCCCACGGTCAGGCCTTTTTGGTCCGACATGCCTCTTAAGAACGGCGTGAGCATTCCGGTGGTTTTGTCGCAGACCGCGACCACTCCCGCTTCCGCAAGTTTTTTACCCAGTTCGTAGGCGGCGTCTGAACTCCGGGAATCAAGTATCTTGTCCCCGCCCATCACGGTTATGGTCTTGGCGGGCAGATTGGAGATGCGGTCCTTTATTTCCCGGAGGATTATCCTTTCCGGGGGCAGGTTGTTGTAAGCGGAAACGCGTTCCAGAATAGCGTCAAGCTTGAATTTTGAGGCCACGTTCTCGAGGATGGTGCGGGCTTCGGCCTCGTTGTCGGTGAGTTTGGCTTGGAGGAGATTGGCGACCTCATGGGTTATGATCGATGCGGGCATGGTCATGAAACGTATGGCCTCCGGGTTCGTCCCGTGCTGGATCCCGTCCCGGTACTGCATGCGCGCCAGTTCGCGGATGACGCAGCCCACTCTGGCGGCGGTGTTTAAACTTGCGGCCATGTCTTTATTCCTCCTTGGGGAATTTCCTTCCGATATATTATCGTCAATTTGAACGGGGGATTTCAGTCGGAGCGGGATAAATGTTTTCGGTTGCGGGGATTACTTATCTTTTGACAGCTTGCTTATAATCAGGTCGCCGCTGGGGCTTCTAAACAGGATGGCGCCGGCCGCGTCAATCGTGCTCTCAATGACCTTGCCGGGGATCGATCCGCCAGCGATAATCCCATTGCGCAATTTCAGTTTGGAGATAAAAGTGGGCTTTTGCGGACTGCCCGGCAGGACTACGACATTTTCCAGATGCACTTTCTCTTCTAGGGTCACGTTGTCGCCGACCACGCAGTTTTTAAGATGAACAAATCTTTTGATCCGGCAGTTTCGGCCGATGATAGTACCGATCGGATCGAACTTCGTGTCGGATTCCTGAGGCATTTTAATTCTTGCCTGATCATCGATCTCGGTGTCCTGACCGACCAGCCCCCATGGTTGTTTGGTCCAGACCTTTCCAAAATCCATCGGTTCTCCGAACTCGCCCATCAGCCCCCGCATGTTGGCCAGATACAGGAGAAGCGGGGTCCCGACATCGCACCAGAAAACGGGCAGTCCGTTCCTTTCCTCGGGCAGGAAATATGCGTTGAACCGGGAACTGCGCATGGCCGCTTTTATTTTTTGAAAGGGGATATTATGCGCGCTATCGTAAACCGTGGAGAAGCTGGCCATGGCCGGGAAGATGTGGAAGCCGAAATCGGAAAAATTGTGCTTTATGTGAGGACTGATGTTATCGATCCAGAAGGCGCCGTTGATGGCATAAAAACCGGTGCTTATAAAATTAGTTATCCGTTCGTCCCTTTCCTTCTGCTCGCTTTGCTCGCAGAAGCCGGTGATCTGCTTAACCTGCCCGATGTTTTCGAGGTAATAACGATCGAGCATTTCCTCGTATTCCGACGGGGAGATGTCACGAGCCTTATAATCCAGTCCGTCCGGCACCACGGTCGCGAACGAGCGCTCCTCCCATTCGTTGCTGTGCATTCCGATCCGGGTGATCCCCACGGTCCCTCCCGCGTCGCTTTGCAGGTGGTTGTCAAGCATCCTCATCAGTGTGTGCTGTTCCGGATCATCGCTCCCTGCGTTATTTGGGTTATCGCTGCCCATTATCATAAAGGTCAGGTTTTCCAGATGCGATTCATTATGGCCTAGCTTAAAGGCGACGCTCTTGATGAAATCGTTAACTGACCGGGCGGTGCCCATGGGGCGGCTCTCTATCCACATCTTTACTTTCTGGTCCGGGTTTTTTGGCCGGTAGATCTGCTGTTCGATCTGCGAGGCCTGCTGTGGGGTGGTCAGGACAAAAATGTCGCGGAGGCCCATTTGTTCGTAAGCCCGGACCGAATAATCAATGGCGGAGCCGGTAAGGACAAGCACATTGGGTTTACAGCAGGCGGTCGCGTTCAAATCGGCGTCAGCGATCCCCTCGAGCCTTTTGGCGTTGCCGCCGGCTAGGATCAGTCCGTAAACCTGTCCCTTTGCAATCGCGGTTCTAGCTAAACTTATGTTGTTCATAGTGATAGGCATCCTGATAATTATCTGTTTGAGGGGCTCAAAATTTCAGCGGCCCCAAAAATTAATGTTCGCCTCCGTTGTCGAGTGCGATTACCACTTCCCCTTCTTCCCCGGTTTTTGCCAACTTGCGCAGTTCGGCAATGTCGAATTTTTCGAGCATTTGGCAAAATCTGCCGGTTTCCGCCGGGGAGATCTCAATGCTCGCTACCTCGAACTTGTATTCGCGGTAAAGGTCGACCAGAAACATGAAAAATCTGGCGCGGTGGACCGGGTCCTCGATCCTGCCCATCAGCTTTTTCAGCGGATAAATGGCGAATGAGCCCAGGATCTTCTGGAAAGCGGAACGGTTGAGATTTCTTGTCCTCCAGAACTTTTCCTTTTCCCTTTCCACCGCTTTCATTTTTGTCAGATTGATCCTTGCTCCCGCCGATTTCAGGACATAACCGTCCCACCGCGATTGTCCCTTTGATTTTTCCCCGAACCCCCGGCTCTTGAAACGGGCTTCAAGGTCATTTAAGTCTTTGGCATCGATCAGCGCCTCATGGATTCTCTTTAATCGTTCGTGTTCGATGGAATCGATCACGGCGCGGGCTCGGGTGTCCACCACACTTAGTACTACCATGGCATCGATCAGTACTTTCCGCTTTTCCGCATCCGGGGAAAGTTCCCAAAATTTCAGGATCTTATTATATTTGCTGTCCTCGTCGATTATAAAAGTGCCGAAAATGAGATGGTAATAGACCAGGGTCCTTATCCATTCAAGCTCCGGTTCGCTGACCAGGGCGAGGATCGCGCTTCGCAGCGGGGCTTCGCCGAGCAGATTGCGGCCGTGGGCGTGATGGTTCTTGTTCTCGATGAAGTTCCCGATATCGTGCAGGAGGATCCCGAGCAGGAAAGGCATCATCATGGAGGCGCTCATGTCCCGGAACCTTAGCGAGAGTGTCCAGCAGTCTGCCGCGTTGGA